>JAOUFO010000199.1 GCA_029858165.1 Deltaproteobacteria bacterium
CGACAGGCGACACAACGCAGGGCTGTGCTGGTGCTGGACAGCACCCCAAAAAGAAAGGCACCAGCCAGCCTTCGGCGTTTGGAGCCGACAGGCGACACAACGCAGGGCTGTGCTGGTGCTGGACAGCACCCCAAAAAGAAAGGCACCAGCCAGCCTTCGGCGTTTGGAGCCGACAGGCGACACAACGCAGGGCTGTGCTGGTGCTGGACAGCGCCCCAAAAGCAAAGGCCCCGCAGACCTGAAAAACCGGCGGGGGAGCGTACCCCCCCGCACCCCCCATTTACGTCCCTTGAAGATCACCTGTTGTATTTAATTTTTGTTGAAATTTGTTGACCCGCAAGCAAAGGTAAGGAAAAATATATTTTCCATTCGTTCCCCCGGTTGTTTGGAACAGCCGGTCGGTTTGCCTTTTTATTGGACAATTCAAAATAACATGCCGAAGTTTTGTGCGCACCCGGTTGAATGACAAAAAATCGGATTTAACAAAATTTTAACAATTTCTGTTCTTTAGCCAGTTTTTTTTGAAAGGCACACAGGATGCAGAAAAGACAAACCAGTCCCCCTGGGGGCAAAGGCACTTTTTAGTGCCGGAGTAGAAACTCCCCGGGAAATTTCCACTGTGTATTTTTTTAACCAATCATGTAAGGAGAGGTAAATGTCACAAACCCAAACCCTGAGAAGTCTCACCCTCCCCGGGGTGTTCCTGTTGGGGGCGGCCCTGTTGGTGCTGGTTGCCGGGCAGGCCCGTGCGGAACAAACCCTGATGAATTACAAACTGGATATCGCCAGCACATATGTGTTCCGCGGGGATGATGTACACCGGTCCCTGTACACCAAAACCAAAAAAGATGAAGAGGCGTTTCATGTGGCCCCGGCGGCCCAGCCCAGCCTGACTTTTTACGGCCCCACCGGAATTTCCTTCAATTTGTGGGGCAGTTTTGCCATTCAGGACAGGGAGTTGGACAAGGACACCGGTTACGCCGGGTTATCCCAGCATGACGAGGTGGATTACACGATGTCTTACGGGTGGGAAAACAAGCTGGGCGGATTCAACACAGGGGTGGTGGCCTACACCTACCCGGTGACTGCCGCCGGATACTCCCAGGAATTGTTTTTTGGCTGGAAGCTGCCCCTGATAGAGGGGGTCGGCCCCACCATCACCACCTACCAGGATGTGGTGCTGGCCACCTCCTACACCTCCTTGGCGGTATCCGGGGGGGAGGATTTCACCTGGGGGTTGAGCGTGGGTTTGGTAAAGCGGGGGGTCCATGACGTGACGGCCTCTCTGGGGGCCGCCCTGGGAGGCGGGTTTTCCATATCTCTGAATGGTTCTCATCGGCCGAGGCCGGATATCCATTCTGATTGGAGCGGAAACGCCTACTCGGATAAAGGAAAGTACACCTCCGCCCACGGCAATGTGGGGGCCATCTATCCGGCCACCATCGGCTGGGTGACCCTCAGCTACGGCGGCAGTGTCACCGACGCCCCCTAAGGGCGGAGCCAGCCATCCGGCGCCCCTTAAGGGGGCGGAGCCAGCCATCCGGCGCCCCTTAAGGGAGCGGACCAGGCAATCAGCAGCCCCCTTAAGGACCCCATCCGCAGGGGATATAGGCTGATTTGAATCACTCTCCAAACAGGCCGTCGGGAAAATACCGGGCGGCCTGTTTTTTTTTGGCCAGCCGCCGAAAACTCTGTTAATAAAAGATATGAACCCTTTCAGCCCAAAAAACAGTTTTGCAGACATCCTCCTCCGGCCAGGATCCGGGTGGGGCGCCCTGGCTCTGGCCGCGGCATTTTTTATTTCTCCCGCCTCCCCGGCCCTGGGGGATCAGGTGTTGATGGAATACAGCCTGGAATTGGCCACCGATTATGTGACCCGGGGGGATGAAATGTACAATTCTGTGTATGAAAAACGACAGGAGGCCGAACAGGCCACCAACGTCACCCCGTCGGCAATGCCCAACATCACCTTTTTTGGCCCCAACGGGGTTTCGTTTACGGTGGGGGGAATGTTCGCCACCCGGGATCGGGAGCCGGACCGCACCGGAAAAACCGGATTTAAGGGGATGGCCCTGGCGGACCAAGTGGATTACTCCCTGGCCTTTGGCTGGGAAAACAAAACCGGGGGGTTTTCCATCGGTCTGTTGGATTCCACCTTGCCCCACAACCCGGACCCCGCCTCCGGTATTCAGGAATTCTCTTTTGCCTGGACCTTGCCCTTTTTGGATGTTCTGGCTCCCACCATCACCCATGTGGAGGATATCGGTTCACCGTTCAGCTACACCCTCTTCGGGGTGGGGGGGGGTGAAACCATTGTGTGGGGATTGGAGGCCGGGGTCCAGGCAGAAGGCACCCGTGATATAACCGGTACCCTGGGATTCAACTGGAAAAACATCCTGGCGGTTACCTTAAACGCATCCCACCGCCCGTTTCCCCAATTGCACAACGACTGGTCCGGGACCCCCTACGCCAAAGACGGCAAATACACCGATCCCACCGGCAGGGAAGCCATCATGCCTCCCACCATTTACTGGATTTCCATCACCATGACCGGCCAGATTGTGGATGACTCTCCCGCCAGATAATCCGCGGGATAACCCCGGGGATGGGATACACCCCGCCTGGGGCAGGATGAACAATCCCGCCCGCCATTTACACCCCCGGCATCCTGTGTTAAACCCTGAAGGGCGACTGACGCCTCATCATGGTTTTTCCATTTTCCTTAAAATCCATCATTCAAGCCTATGAACGGCATTTTTTTCTGGCTCCCCATTCTGCTTTATTTTGTGGGATGGCTTGTGGAGTTTGTTCGGTTTTGGCGGCCCGGGAACACCACTCCCTTGTGGGGCGGCGGGGTGGTGGCGGCAGGGTGGGGCGCCCACACCCTGTTTCTGGCCTCCCATGTGATGGATGCCGGGCTGAATCTGGCCACCATTTTAAGCGGAGTGGCCTGGCTGTCCATCGTGGTGTATTACCTGGTCCAGCGCCGGGCACACAACACCGTGTTCGGATTTATCTTCCCCCCGTTTTCCATTGCTTTGTTGATCATCACCGGTGTGTTGTCCCATCGGGGGGATATTTCCACCCAGGTCCTGGGGCTGGACCCTGCCGTGGCTTTGGAAACAGCCCTGGTGATCCACATCATCTGTTTTCTGGCAGGCAACATCCTGTTGGCCATGGCCTGCCTGTTCAGCATTTTGTTTTTATACGAAGAACACAAAATCAAAGCCAAAATGGTGCGGCTGGTGGTTAAAGGGCTGCCTTCTCTGGGCACCCTGGACCTGTTGATTGAACGGGCGGTGGTGATGGGGTTTTTCTTTTTATCCCTGGGCATCATCTTGGGGTTTGCCCTGGGGGGGGTGGAAACCTTTCCGGAACGGATGCTGACTTTAAGGGCACTGCTGCCCATCCTGACCTGGATGATATACGCCGGATTTTTGGTGGAGCGGTTTTTTGCCGGGCGGCGGGGCCGTTACATGGCCATTTGGTCCATCGCCGGTTTTGCGGTGGTGGCGGTTTCTTTGTTGGTGGAAATGCGGGTATTGTATACCCGTGCCTGACCCGCCGGGGCGGGTCCAATCGGGGGCTTATTCAGCCGGGGCCGGAGCCTGAGGCAACATGGGAGCCGGGGTCACCGGGGAGGTGGATTCCGGCACGGTTTTTTGCTCCACCGCATCCGGTTTGGCTTCCACCATGGGGGCGGAGGTGTTTTGGGTGGATGAAGGGGAGACCACCGATGAAGTAACCGCCTCGTTGGTGTAAAAGGCCAGCCCCAAAGAGGTGGACATAAACACCACGGCCAATCCGCGGGTCAGTTTGGCCATAAAGGTAGTCTGCCCCCGGCCAAATGTGGCCTGACCCATGGAGCCAAAGGCCGCGCCAAGTTCCGCACCCCGGCCCGCCTGCATCAACACCACAAGAATCATCAAAATGGAAACCACAATATGAAGAGAGATCAAAGCTGTGTACATGGCCGGTTACGGATATCCGATAAAGGTTGATTCACAAAGGCGGGATGAACAACCCCGCCTGATTTGTATATAGGGAGACTTTTGCACAATTCGTATTTTCCCAATCCCCCGCTTGCCTTTCAGGCGGGTGATCCGGCAATGATGGCCAGAAACTCCTCTGATTTCAGGGATGCCCCCCCCACCAGCGCACCATCCAGTTCCGGTTGGGAAAGCAAACTGGCCGCATTGCCCGCAT
>JAOUFO010000162.1 GCA_029858165.1 Deltaproteobacteria bacterium
GCTCCCGGCAAAGAAGGGGGTGGGGCGGCCCGGGGGACCCCATCTGTCACCGGGGTGTGGCAGATATCCCATGAGGGGTGCCGTCAGACGTTGTCCCTGAACCGGGATGGAACCTTTCGGCTGGGGGCGACGGTCCGAGCCGGGGGGCGGTTTGGTTCAGAATCGGTGGATGGGGTGTACACCCCTGGGGCGGTTCTATCGGATGGACGGCCCACCTATGTGTTTCAACCTTCCACTCCGGTGGGGGTCGGCCATCTGATCTATTGTGATCAATGGACCAACCGGGTCCAGGCAACCCTTGCTTATCCCGCAGTGCAATCCACCTATGGGTTTTCCCCCGCCGGGCTGGCCTACCGTGGCGAGGGGGCGGCAGGATTGGACCGGGTGTTGATCGGCACGGACAGCTTAAACCGGGACCGGTTTGTGTACTACATCCGCAATGGGAGTGTTCTCAAGGGGGTTTCGGTGGACAGTCTTTCCCTGCCGGGTTCCCTGTACGCGGCGTTGCCGGGGGATGCCAACCGGCAACTTTTTCTTTTGGGCGGGGTGAATGTCGTCAACCTGCCGGAGGACAAGGTTTCCGCCACGGTGAATACCGCTTCGGCGGGGTCTTTGGCCACCACTTTTGTTTTGAACCTGACCAGCGCCACCAGGGCCACCTTTGCCATCGGGCCGCAAACCCCCAGCCCGGTGTGTCATTTTGAGGTGTATACGGACCTCACTTTTTCAACCATTCAACCGGGAATCCTCAATACAGGTATGGCCTCTCAAGTCTGGTTGCTGAATCCTCTGGATGGGACTCAATTTTATTTCAACCAGACGGTGGGCACTCCCCCCAATGCCAAGACCGCCTATCTGCTGCCGGTGGCCGTGGTTTCCAATCAGCCCGGGACCTGCCAATACAGTGTCACCGGTGAAGGCGGGTTGGGATCCTTGTTGGCGGCAACCCCTCAGTTGGATACCCTGGCTGTCATTTCCTCCAAGGGGGGGGAATGGCCCGGCTTTATGGGTGCCGATGGGGCGGCCCCCATCCGGCTGAGCAACCCGTCCTTTGATCCTCTGGCTTTGTCTTTGATGTTTTCCGGTCTGCCGGATCAAATGGTGTCCATCCCGCGGGCAACCCCCGGTTCCGCCGCCGGAATGGATTATGATTTGCTGGGGTTGACCGGTGCGCTCCCCCGCCCGGTGACCATGGATGTGGTTGGCGGGGCCGTGCCATCTTTAAACCTGGCCTCCACTGTGGCGGGGGTGAACAGCATGGGAAGCTTTGTCCCGGCTCAAAACCGGACACCTGCGGCCACTTTGGGAGTGGGGGCAACTCAGATTGTCGGATTTCCTCTCGGCGGCGAAACCCGGAGGTTCACCCTTCAGGTGGGGGCCGCCGGGCGGGTGGCTGCCTGGAGTGAAGGTGGTTTGGATACCCGTGCCAGCTTGTGGGGGCAGGACGGCATCCCCCTGGCGGGGGATGATGGGGGCGGCCTGGATGGATTGGGTTTTTATATGGAACGCACACTGGCTGCGGGGAATTATGTGCTGGAGGTGACCTCCCTGGGGGCCGGGACCGTTACCCTCAAAACCGCGTCCGGGACCGCCTCCGCCTATGGTGATGAGAACCTGGAAGGTTGTCTGGTGGCCCATGGGCTGTTGAGGGGAGCCGTCCTGGGGCGGTTGTCCTGCTCCCGTCAGGCGATCCGGTCTTTGACCGGATTGGGGGTCCATTCCGGCCTGACCCACCTGGATGTCAGCCTAAACCGGCTGACGGACCTTACCCCGCTGACTGCCCTGGTCAACCTGCGCAGTTTGTCCTTAACCGGCAATCAGGTGGCCGACCCCACCCCCCTGTCGGGAACCACCCCCGGTGGGGGACTGCCCAGACTGGTGAATCTTTCCCTGGCCGGGAATCCGCTGGACCCCGCAAAATTGGTCAATCTGCAAAACATGCAGGCCACCCTGTCCTACCTGGACCTGACCCTGGCCACCGGAATCACCCCAGCGGATGTGACCTCCCTGAAAACCTTCATGCCCTCCACCATCATTATCGGGTTGGATGGCAGGGTGGTCCCCTGAATTCCTGGAACGGGGGTCTTGGACCGGTGGTGACAGAGAGAAGGCGGCTGTAGGGTTAACCGGGCAGGCTCCGGCAGGGGAATACCTCCCAGCCTTTTGCCTGGGCCAAAGGGTTCAGCCCCCGGACCGCCAGGGTTTGGGCCTTCTGCCCGTCAAACAGGCCGAACACGGAGGAACCGGAGCCGCTTACCAGATTCCCCAAAGCCCCTTGGGTTTTCAGGGCGGCTTTGATTTCATTCAATTCCGGAAATTCAGCCAGCAGGGATTCCTCAAACCGGTTAAACAGGGCTGCCGTCACTTGTTGGGGGGTGGCCATGGGGGGGGGGCAGGGTGCGGTAAGCGGCCCTTCCGGGGTGATGCCCCGGTAAGCGGAAGCGGTGGATATGGCCAGGGGAGGCCTGACAATCACCAGCCACAAAGCAGGAAAGCTCTGAAGCGGGGTGAGAATCTCTCCCCGTCCCCGGGCCAGGGAGGGCACCGGATTTAAGAAAAAAGGGACATCCGATCCAAGTTCTGCGGCCAGAGAGGTCAAATCCCCCATGGAAAGCGGTGTGCCGTTGAGCCGGTTCAGGGCCAGCAGAGTGGCCGCGGCGTTGCCGCTGCCCCCCCCCAGCCCGGCCCCGGCGGGGATTCTTTTTTCCAGCCGGATTCTTCCGGAGGGGGGGATTTTGGCTGCCCGGTAAAAGGCCATGGCGGCTTGGTAAACCAGGTTTTCCTCAATCGGCCCCAAAGGGGCCGAGGAGACCACATCCAGCCGCAAACCGGGCTTGCCATCACATTGAAACAGGAGGGTATCGTACACATCCACGGCCACCAGGGCCAGGCAAACCTCATGGTAGCCATCCGGTCTTTTGGCCAGGATATGCAGGAACGGGGTGATCTTGGCCGGGGTTTCCACCCGCAATGGACCTTGAGTTTTCATGGGGAAACCCTTATAAGGAGGAACCAAAGGCAGGAAGCCTCTTCTTTATCCGAACCGGGTGGGTTGCAAAAAGAACCCCACCCGGAAGGAACCCTATTTTCCCGGATCCAGACGACAAGGACAGCCGCCGGACCGTTTTTCCGTGAATTTTTATTTGAGGAGGAAAGCAATGTTTCAGGTTGGAGAAAAGGTTGTATACCCTCAATACGGCTTGGGGATCATCACTGAAGTTACAGAAAAAAAAGTCAGTGACACCATTCTTAATTTCTACCGGCTGGAGTTTCACGTCAAGCAAATGGAAATCCTGGTTCCGGTTCAGCGGGCGGTGGATAACGGCCTGCGGCGGGTGATGGGATTTGATGAAGTGAGTGAGTTGATTACCTTTATTCAATTCAATGGGGCCTCTGTCCAATCCCAGCAATGGCACCGGTGGCGCAAGCGGACCATGGAACAGTTGAAAGGGGGGAATCCCATGGAAATCGCCGGTATTTATTGCTACCTGTGTCATCTGGAAAAAAAGAAAGGGCTTTCCTTTACCGAGCGGAAAATCCTGATGCAGGTGGAAAAAATGCTGATCACCGAAATCTCCGCGGCCAGGGAAATATCAGAAACGGAAGCCGAAAAAATTGTGCGGGTGAATAAAAAAGAACCCCTGGTGTCCCATCTGGCCAGTTAAAGGAGCATTGGTTCCTGCCGCCTGCGCCATCCCTGTAAGGATGAGCAGGGGGGAGGGTGGCAGTCCCCCAAAAAAAAAAGCGCCCCGTCTCAGGATGACCGGGCGCTTTTTTGGTTTTGGAGGACCCGTTTCTGGCCCTTTGGCCGGGGTATGGGGCCGCCGGGGTGTTGCGGGTTGCGGATCAACCCGCATCGGTTCCGATTCTGGAGGGACGGGGAGGCTCTTTCGGGCAGAATCTTCTTCAACTTTACTGGTTAAAGCAGTTCACGGATGGTATCCCGTTCCTCCTGAAGCTCTTTGACCGAAGCATCCAGTTTTTGCCGGGAGAACGGGTCCAGGGGCACACCCTGGACGATTTGCCAGTTTGTACCGTCACTGCGGAGCGGGAATGAACTGACCAACCCTTTTTCCACCCCGTAGGAGCCGTCAGACACCACCCCGGCACTGAACCAATCTCCGGAGGGGGTGGGGTTGATCATGGATTTCACATGGTTGATGACGGCGTTGGCGGCGGAAGCGGCGGAAGAAACCCCCCGGGCCTCTATGATGGCAGCCCCCCGCTTTTGGATGATGGAAATGAATTCTCCCTGGAGCCAGGTTTTATCGGGGATCACCTCAGAGGCCGGTCGGCCGCCGATTTTGGCGTTGGTGAAATCCGGGTATTGGGTAGCCGAATGGTTGCCCCAGATGGTCATGTTGCTGACCTCCCGAACCGGTCGGCCCGATTTAAGCGCCAACTGGGCTTGTGCCCGGTTTTGGTCCAGGCGGGTCATGGCGGCGAACCGTTGGGGGGGGATGGATTGGGCGTGGGAAAGAGCGATCAGGCAGTTGGTGTTGGCCGGGTTGCCCACCACCAGCACCCTCAGGTCGCTGGCGGCCCGTTCCAGGGCCTTTCCCTGGCCCACAAAAATCCGGCCGTTGTCCATCAACAGGTCCTTGCGCTCCATCCCTTTGCCCCGGGGCTTGGCCCCTACCAGCAACGCCCAGTTCACCCCGTCAAACGCCTCTTCGGGGTTGTCGGCGGCATGGATGGAAGTCAGCAGGGGCAGGGCGCAATCATCCAATTCCATCACCACCCCTTGCAGGTGGCCCATGGCCTGGGGGATTTCCAGCAGGCGCAATTCCACCGGTTGGTCCGGCCCGAACACCTCGCCTGTGGCCAGTCGGAAAATCAGGCTGTAAGTCAGCTGTCCCGCCGCTCCGGTTACCGCCACGCGGATGGGTTGTTTCATGGATATCTCCTTGGGGTTTGGGTTGCGGATGGTGGTTGCATGGCAACCTGAAACAGGCTTGGGTTTCGGGTGGTTCACCCCC
>JAOUFO010000163.1 GCA_029858165.1 Deltaproteobacteria bacterium
CGGTCGGGGAACATCCCCCCATGGGACGGTTGGATTTTTTCCGCGCGGCACAAGGGGATTGTGGAACAACCCACCCATGAAAGGCGTTGACACACCACTGGTGTTTGTGGCCTGTATAAAAAAGATTGTGCGGTTGCCCCAACCGGCCGCAGGGTTTAATATAAAGGGCGGCCATATGCGGACACCATTTGTCCTTTAAACGATTGCGGATCGTTCAAAAAAAATCCCTTTAATACAGAGAACCCATAAAATGGATCACATCCAATTAAAACTGCCGGTGGAAATCACCTTTGAGGGGGACCATTGGTATTGTGTGTTCAGGGGATTTGAAGTGATCGGAGCGGGCCACAACCCCAACGAAGCCGTGGCCAACGCCATTGAGGCGATGGTCGCATTTATTGAAGTGTGCAAAGCCCAGGGAACCCTTGAAAAATCGGTAAAGGAAGCCGGATTCAGGCTGGAAAAAAAGGAATCGGGGGATGTGGCGACTGATGGCAAATATGAAGTGCCTTTTGAACTGCTGAAAAAATACATGCATGACCATCATACCCACTAAAGGGACATCCTGGGATTTCCTGGACCCGATTCTCCGAAAAAACGGGTGGCAGATTTTTTCTCCTCTCTCTGGTTCTATGGGGGTAAAGAAAAAAATCGTCATATATACTCATTTTGTCCGGCGGCCCATCCCAATTCTCATGGATTGAGACCTCTGCACAACTCGTTTTTTCCCATCCCCTGCCCCCTTCCCCATGGGAAGGGGGTTGATATGATTGGAGGCCCGCGGCCCCCAAACCCCCGCTTTTTTATCAAAACGGGAGCTTTTGGCAGTTATGCAGAGGTCTCGGATTGGGAATATGACCCGGTCTACATTGCCCTAATCCTGAAAAGCGCCGGAATCCAATCAGAGGCTTCTCCGCCAATCCCTCCTGCTTAAAGCCCCCATAAGCTATTTTTGTTCAAACCGCACGCAAACTGCGCGGGTGGGGGAGCGATTTTCCGCCATCCGGGTCCCTAGTTTTTCCCAAGTTTTGACAGAGCAAATGGCCTTTTCCCCACTTTTCCCCACTTTTTATCAGGTCAATCAAATTGCTAAGTCATTGTTATTTAATGCGTCTGGCAGGAGTCGAACCTGCGGCCCTCGGAATCGAAATCCGATGCTCTATCCAGCTGAGCTACAGACGCAATCCCAGATGCTGACCTGAAACAGCCGGTTTTCCGGGAAAGGCCCCCGCTTGTGGCAAGATGCCCTCCCGCCGCCGGGCGGTTGACCAAATTTTTAACGGGAAGGCAGACAGATGGCCATCCGGCAACCCTCCGCCGGGACAAAAAGAGGGGGGCAAAAGCCGCCGGGCGGAATGGAGCCGGTCAGCAATGGCCGGACGTATCAACCGGGGCGAAACCGAACGGTTTGGCCCCGGTTCATCAGGGCGAGCGATGGGGCTTGAACCCACGACCACCGGAATCACAATCCGGTGCTCTACCAGCTGAGCTACGCTCGCCGTGTTGTTTGCTTCAGCCCCCGGCAGAAAACCAAATCCAGGCCGGAAACCGATTTGAATAGATAAATTTAAACACTGTGAGCCGGGTTGTCCACACTGTTTTTGGTTTCAGGGTTTGTTTTTGTTATCCAAAGCCCGGTCCAGCTTCAGTGCCGCGCTGATGAGGGAAAGGTGGCTGAAAGCCTGGGGAAAATTGCCGATTTGCTCCCCCGTGTAGGCAATTTCCTCGCTGTATAGCCCCAAATGGTTTGAATAGCTCAACATTTTTTCAAAAATCAGCCTGGCCTCCTGCACTCTCCCGGCCAGGGTCAGGGCCTCCACCAGCCAGAAAGTACACAGGGTGAAGGTGCCCTCCTTGCCGGTCAGGCCGTCGTCTTCTCCATGATCCACCCGGTAGCGCAACACCAGGGAGTCGCTGACCAGAACCTTTAACGTCTGGTCCAGGGTGGACAACATGCGGGGGTCCCGGGGAGAAACAAAAAACACCAGGGGCATCAGCAGGTTGCTGGCATCCAGGGAATCAGAATCATAGTGTTGGCGAAAATATCCCAGTTCCCGGTTCCAGCCGTTGTGCATCACATCGGTGTAGATTTCGTCCCGCACACGGGTCCACCGCTCCCGGTCCGCGGGAAAACTTCTTTTTTCCGCCAGCCTCAACCCTCTGTCCAGGGCCACCCAGCACATCATTTTGGAATAGACAAAATGTTTGGCCCCGCCCCGGACCTCCCAGATTCCCTCATCCTGCCGCTTCCAATTGTCGCACACCCAGTTGAGCAGCGGCCGAAGGCACATCCATAAATCGTAAGAGATGGCCACCCCGTGCTTGTTGTACAGGTACACCGCGTCCATCAGCTCACCGTAAATATCCAGTTGAAGCTGATGGGCGGCCCCGTTGCCGATGCGCACCGGCCGGGAGCTTTTGTACCCTTCCAGGTGGTCCAGGGTGGATTCGGGCAGTTCATGGTTGCCATGGATGCCGTACATGATTTGCAGGGTGCCTTCCGCATAAGATTCATGGGCCCGGGCCGAAATCCATTCCATGAATTTTTCCGCCTCCTGGGTGAAGCCGATTCTTAAAAAGGCGTACATGGAAAAAGAGGTGTCCCGGATCCAGGTGTAGCGGTAATCCCAGTTTCTCCCCCCTCCGATTTCCTCCGGCAGGCTGGTGGTGGGGGAGGCCACCATGGCACCGGTGGGGGCATAGGTCAACAATTTCAGGGTAAGGGCGGACCGGTGGACCATTTCGCGCCAACGGCCCGAATAGGTGCATTGGGCAATCCATTTTTGCCAGAAGTTCACCGTTTCCTGAAACGCCTGTTCTCCGTTTACCGCCGGGGGGTTGCAGGGCTTGCCGTCCACCCGGTAATACAGCGCAAAAGTGAGGGTTTCCCCTTCGGTCAGGGTAAACCCCGCCTTCACCTCCTGCCGAAGGCCCACCTCCAGTTCCACCGGGGCAATCAATCCCATAAACATGGCCTCAGCGGTAAATTCCGCCCCCTGGGGGGTGATGCGGGTGACATGGGCCGCCCTGGCGTAGTCAAAGGCGGGGGAGCAATCCAGTTCAAACCGGGTGGTTCCCCGCACACAGGTGACCTGCCGGATAATCTGATGGGACTCCTGTTTGGCCAGGTTGTCGGCCACCGGCATGAAATCAATCACCTCCCCCACCCCGTCCGGGTGGAGATACCGGGTGATCAACACATTGGTTTCCGGGTAGTAAAACTGCTGGTTGCGGCATTCCTCGGCGGGGGAAATTTTAAACCATCCCCCCTTGTGCTCATCCAAAATGGCGGCAAACACGCTGGGGGAATCAAAATGGGGGGGGCAAAACCAGTCTATGGAGCCATCCAATCCCACCAGGGCCACCGTGTACAGGTTGCCGATGATGCCGTAATCGTCTATTTCCTTGTAAGCCATAACCCAAATGAATAACCTGTCCCCAGAAGAAGTGCAACCTGCCCGGCCAAAAGGGCCGCAAGGCCCGTGCCGGTGCTGGTTGCCGGACAAGAACCCCCAGAAGAAGTGCAACCTGCCCGGCCAAAAGGGCCGCAAGGCCCGTGCCGGTGCTGGTTGCCGGACAAGAACCCCCAGAAGAAGTGCAACCTGCCCGGCCAAAAGGGCCGCAAGGCCCGTGCCGGTGCTGGTTGCCGGACAAGAACCCCCAGAAGAAGTGCAACCTGCCAGCCTACGGCGTTTGGAGCCGACAGGCGACACAACGCAGGGCTGTGCTGGTTGCCGGACGCAAAAGAAAAGCAAAAGCAATGCGGGGGAGCAAGCCCCCCCGCGCCCCCCATTTACGGGTTTTGAAGAAGGCTTACACAGGGTCAAGGGAACCACGTTCCCTTGCGGGGTTTGGGGCAGCGCCCCAAAAAGAAGTGCAACCTGCCCGGCTAAAAAACTCTCCCTCTCCCCGCCCGCCTGACGGCGGTCTGCCCCTCCCCTTCAAGGGAGGGGCCAAGTTGTGCCTCTTTGATTGGCTGACATCCATCCGGTTTGTGTTTGTACTGCTTTGCAGTTTGTTGATTCAATTGAAATTATAGCGACTTACCGCCCCCATCCCTGGTTGGGGAGGGGGGCGCCCGAAGGGCGGGGGGAGAGGGATGTTTTGCGGTGCTGGTTGCCGGACGCAAAAGAAAAGCAAAAGCAATGCGGGGGAGCAAGCCCCCCCCCTCACCCCCCTTTTAGGGTCTGAGATAAAAGGCCTATGCCAGGATCCAGGGAGCCTGAAACCCCTTAATCACCAAGCCCACAGGACCTGGGGTTCGTTGTCTTTGTAACCGAATCCCAGGGTGAAATAGAATATCCGCAAAACGCGCCCTTTGGCATCCCGGATTTCCAGGGGGGGGAGCGCGCGGGTATCCTGAAAGAAGGGTTTGATGTACCCGGCCATTTTGGGGTGGTCCGCCACATACAGGGTGTTGGCCCCCATGGTTTTTTTGCCTTGTCCCCACAGCAAAAATTCCCGGCCATGAAACTCTTTGGGGCCGTAGTCCAGCAACAAAAACTCCGGGCGGCCGGGGGTGTAAAACCCCAGCATGGAGGCAATGGAATAATCGGAGGTGGACAAAAAGAATCCCTGGCCCCGGTTCCAGGCGGCGTTTAATTGAGCGATGTGGCGGCCCGCCTCCCGCCAGCCGTAATAATTGGCCCCGATGGGTTGGCGGGGGTTTCCCCGCTCCATCACCATGTATTTATCCGGCAGCACCCTGGGGTGAATCACCATCACCGCCAGGGGGATGTTGATGGCCGCCATGCCCGCCACACAAAGGACCAATGCTATTTTGCGAGTGGGGGAGGTCCAATCAAACCCGTCCGGCAGACGGTGAAGCCAGGCCGCCAGCACCACCGCCCCCGTGGGATAGGCCACCGCCGCGTAATGGCCCCCCACCGTCACCCCGAAGGACTGCACCAGCCATATCACAAGGGGCACCCCGATCA
>JAOUFO010000165.1 GCA_029858165.1 Deltaproteobacteria bacterium
GGGTGTGTTGATTGGGGGGGGTGGGGGGGGGGGGGGGGGGGGCGGGGGGGGGGGGGGGGGGGGGGGGGATGCTGTGGGCGATATACACCACCGTGTGATTTTGAATCCAGATGATGTCTATGGGAAACCCCATGCCCTTCATCCAGAAGGTGTAGCGGCTGGGCTGGCCATACACAAACAGCATTCCCTCCCCGGCCTTTAAGGGTTTGTGTCCCCCCAGCCCCCGGGTGTGCAGAGCCGGGGTATCCGCCAATTGAACCTGAAAGGTTTTTCCCTTCAGGATCACCGCGGCGGCGGCCATTGCCGGGGTTGCAGAATTGGGGGCGGAATGGACCGGGGTTGGCTGCCACGCCAGAAGAAGCGTCAGGCCAGCCAACAGGATCGTTCGCCCCCAACCCGATGTTTTCAGCGGGTGGAAGAAAAACAGATTGTTTCCGGTTTTATCAAGGATGGGATGCAAGGGGATGGGTTCCGGGCAGGGGGCTTGGGTGGATTAGGCTGAGCGGGCTTGTCTGGTCAGCTTTTTTTTAATCATTTCCCGGCGCACCGGGGGCAGATGGTCAATAAACAGTTTTCCGGAAAGGTGGTCTATTTCATGTTGCAGGCAGACCGCGTCCAGGCCGGTCAGGTTTTCCTGTCTGGATTCCCCCTCCAGGGTCTGATACACCACCGTCACCGATTCTGCCCGGGCCACCAATGCCCTGAAACCGGGCAGGCTCAGGCATCCTTCTTCAGTGGTCATTTCTCCCGTCCGCTCCCGGATTTCCGGGTTCACCCATGCTTTTGGGCACCGGGTGGCGGGGTTGTGATCAGGGGCGTTGAAATCGGTCACCACCATTTGGATGGCCTCCCCCACCTGGGGGGCGGCCAGCCCCATGCCGCTGTTGTCGTACATGGCCCGCATCATGGCTTCCGCCAGACGGGCCAGTTCCCCGTCAAAAACGGTCACTTTCTCTGCTTTCACCCGCAGGCGGGAATCCGGAAAGGTCAACACTTCCAACACGTCTCGCTCACTCCCAGTCATTAAAAACTGTTTCAGGCCTTATGCGTCCCTCGTTTTTTTTCCATCCCCCCCCTCCACGGGGCATGGGGTGTATTTTACCTGTCTTGTCCGGCGGGGGCAACCCGGTTGTTGAGGGAAGGTTGTGCCGTTGGGCCGCCAGATGGCTGGCGGCGGGCCAGGAATTCCTGCCAAAACCGGTCCCATTCGGGAGGGGGGGCCACCGCCATGTCCAACACCCACATCCGTTCCGGATTGGGCAGCCGTCCGGCCAGTTTCACGGCATCCTTTCCAGTGGTGACCCACAAAGGGGCTTGGGCCGCTGGCTTTCCCGTGGTTTGGCCTGGGTTGCCGAGGTTTTGGCTGCCGGGGTTTTGGCCGCCGGGGCCTTCAGTTCCAGGTTTTTCGGCGGTTGGATTTTCGGCGGTGCGCTGTATTTCGGCCGCCAGCCGGGTCAGGGTGGCCGGAGAATAAGGATCGTGGTCCCCCATGGCGGTCAGGGATTCCACCTCCCCCCCCAACCCCCGGATGGTTTGGGCAAACCCTTCCGGCTGGGCCAGGGCGCAAACCAGATGAACCCGGCGGCCCCGCAAGGCTTTGGCGGGCAACACCTGGCCCCCGTCCAGCCGCCGCAACCCTTCCGCCCGGTACCCAAACCGGAACCGGGGGGCGGTGACTCCCTGCCGGATGAAAAAATCCTCCCAAAAATCCGCATCCCCCTGTTCCACCTTGGTGAAAATCACCGCATCGGCCCGCCCCATGGCCGACAGCGGCTCCCGCAGCCAGCCGCTGGGCAGGGTTTTGCCGTTGCCCAACCCTCGGGCGGCATCCACCAGCAACAGGTTCAGGTCCCGGGCCACCCGCAGGTGTTGGTAGCCATCGTCCAGCACCAGGGCGGTGGTGCGGTCCCAAATCAGGGCCAGTTTTCCGGCCAGGGCGCGGTTGCGCCCCACATACACCGGCAGCCAGGGGTTGCGTCGGGCCAGCAGGCTGGGTTCATCCCCCAGGCCGACGGGGTCCGCCTGAACAGCGGCTTGCCGGGATTCGGCCCATTCCGGCCCGCCTGCTTCTGGTGCCAGCCGGGCGCGGCTGATATCAGCCAGACTTTGCCGCCGGTATCCCCGGCTGACAACCCCCGGCCGCCAGCCCGCCTCCTTCAGGCTCCGGGCCAGAAACTCCACCATGGGGGTTTTCCCGCTGCCCCCCACGGTCAGGTTCCCCACCGAAATCACCAGACAGTCCAGCCGGGTGGTGGTCATCCATCCCCGGCGGTACAGCCCCGCCCGCAGCCGGGCCAGCCCTGCCGCCAGCCAGCTGAAGGGCAGCAAACCCCGCGCCAAAACCGGAGGCAGGGGGCTGCTTTGCCCCTTGGGATAGGGCGGTGGATTTGGAACAGGGTTGGGGGGGTGGACGGGGGCCACGGGTCCGGCTCCTGGGTTAAACAGGGTTAAGGGGCTTGGCTTAACAACACCGTCAGCGAATGGACCGCATGGCCGGTTTTCCGCAGATCATCCCGGATGTAGGTAATCAACAGGTCATCCCGGCCGTCGTGGTTCAAATCCAGCACATGCAACCGCTTTTGCTCAATGGGAAAACTTTCGGTGATTTTATCGGCCGGGGAGGAGGGCCAGACCCCGGAAGGATTGCCCCAGTGGATTCCCAGGTTGTCTTTGTCAATGGAAAGCAACAGGTCCTGGAACCCGTCTCCGTTTAAATCCCCAAAGGCCACGATGGGCTGATGGTCAAACCGGCCCAGGGAGAATTTGACCGAATAGGTGGCGATTTTCTGGGGTTGGGCGGGGTAACGTCCCCCGGGTTCCATAAAAAAATAGGCTGCCTGGGCATTGACTGTGCGGGTGATAAGCCCTTTCATGGCGTTCCAGAAACTGAGGTCCACATTGACCAGCACCAGGTCCTTCAGGTTGTCCCGGTTGGTGTCCATCACATAGGGCAGGGAGAACCCTTCGGTGACAAATGCCTGGTCCGGTTTGGACGAAAACCACAAATGAGGGGTGGTTTTCGTTTTTTGATGGCCCAGGTACACCAGGGTGCTGGTGGTGGATTTAAAGGCCGAATCGGTGGGGGTGTTTTTGGTAAACACCAAATCCGGCAGCCCGTCGCGGTTCAAATCCACCGCCTCCTGAAACCACAGGGGGGGGTCCACCGGATTGGATGGAGAAAACGGCTGGGGGGGCAGCAGGTCCATGGAAAAATCCGGCCGGGTGGATGGCCGTTTTCCGTCCTTTAACTGGTAAATCTACAACAGGTTGTCGGAAAACAGCAACACATCCTTCCAGCCGTTGCCGTCTATATCCAGCAGACGCATATCGGGCATGTCAAACTGGACCACCTTTCGCCGGATGAGCGTGACTATTTTGCTTTGGGGGAAAAACGGCAGGGTGGCCATCACCTCCAGCTTTCCCGGAGGGGATTCCCGCAACACCCGCACGGCGTTGAATCCCGGCGCCAGAATTTCGTGGCGGCCATCCCCGTTTAGATCCTCCACCCAGTCCGGTTCCGGCTTGATCTCCCCGGAGGCCACGCTGTAAAGGCTGGCCACCGGGGCCCACATGGCGTCCTTATCCGAAAATCCCTTGCCGGTCCAGGGCCATACCTCCACCCCCCCGGGAAACAACAACACCAGCCCCGGCCCCCGGCTAAACTGTCCCAGGCCACCCATCATGGCCTGGGTTGCCACCGGGGTGGAGGATACCGGCTGAGGGGAAAACCCGGCGGGGGTTTGCAGGTAAACCGAAACCTGCATGGAGGGCGTCCGGCGGGAGCGGTCCACCTCCATCACCACCAGGTCCAGCAGCCGGTCTCCGTTCATATCAAACGGATAGACCTGGGCAAATTCCAGGGTCAGGGGCAGGGAAAACCGCTTGAATCTGGGAGCGGCCTGGGCCTGAGCCGACATCCCCCACATCAACATCACCGTGATGCCAGCCAGCCACCGCGGCACCTTCCACATCAGACCGGAAAGCACCTGTTGAGGATAGCCATTCCGCGGGGGGGGCTGCTCCGGGCAACTCCATCGGACCCCGCCGGGAATCGATTGCCGGTTCAGTTGCGGTTTCGATTGCCGGTTCAGTTGCGGTTTCGGTTGCCGGTTCAGTTGCGGTTTCGATTGCCGGTTCAGTTGCGGTTTCGGTTGCATGGTGTGCTGCCTGTCCCCCGGTTGCTGTTGCTATTTAAGAAAAAAAGTCCGATTCCGCCATCGGCGCTTTCAACCATTTTCACTTGGACCCCCGCCTGTCGGCCTTCCCCCCTATCGTTTTTAAGCTACGTGGAAAAAACGGCATATGCAAAAGTTTGCATTGGGGTGGTTTTACAAGGGGTGGAGGCCGCGGATGGGATTGACAGGGGGGGGTTATTTGAGCGAAGCTTAAAGGCAAGGCTCCGGGCGTAAAAGGGTTGCCCTCTTTTAAGGCTGACCGCATCATTCAAAGAATCCACCTCCTTAATACCAAAGCCGTCACGATTTCGGATTTCACCTGAAAGGGTGGCATGAAACCTCGTTTGGTGGTTGTTTTGTTGGTATCCGCCGGGCTTTTTGCCGCATGTAGCACTGCGCCAAAAACCGGAATGGTGCCTTTGGCCAACCCGGACCTTTCCGGATGGCATGATGACGGCTCCATGGAATCTTTGGAACAATCCGCCAAAGAATCCATCCGGTATTATCAGTCCCTCCCATCCTCCCGGTTGTTTATTTACGGCAAAGAATCCTACACTCCCCAGGAGATGATTCAATCCCTGACCCTGTTTTTGAAAATCATTCAGGACTCTCCGGATTGGGATGTTTTCCGACAAATGGTGGTCCGCAATTTTGATGTGTATGAATCCATAGGGGAAACCCGAAATCTGTTGACCGGCTATTATTTTCCGCAGGTCAAGGCATCTCTGGTGCGCACC
>JAOUFO010000164.1 GCA_029858165.1 Deltaproteobacteria bacterium
CCCCCCCTGTCAACAAGTGCCAAACCACCGAATTGATATGGAACCGGAACAGTTGAAACACCTGGGTGTCCACCGCCACCAGCCCCGCCAAAAAAGTAAATCCGGCCAGGGCCAGCAAACGGGGCGGCAGTACCCCCTCCCCCCCCCAGCCGGGGGAAAGGCGGAGTGCTTTCCGCAACAGCGGGGCCGCCCCGATCCAGGCCGCCACCGGCAATGCGGGAATCATAGCCAAAAACATCATTTGACCCGGAAAAGCCAGCAACAAAAAGAACCGCTCCTCCCAGTTGGAAGGCAGATTGCCGTAACGCAGGTATCCCCCGGCAATGAACGTCAACAGCAAAACGTTGGCCAGCCACATCCAGCCAAGCCAGAAAAACAATTGTTTGCGACCGGGTGGTTGGGGGGCGGGTGGAACCATCGGCTTCCTGTTTCCTGTTTCTGAAATAAATGGTATATTAAACTTATGTGGCCGGACGCCATTTCCGGGTGAAAAACAATCGGGGAGGGGTTGGTCCCCGGACCACCGGAGAGTTGCGGGGCCAAACACGATTGAAGCCCGGCAATTGATTAAAACCTACCATGAATCCCCGGAAGGTGGTAAGGAGGAAGACTTGGTTTTCTTTTCTTCCCCTGTTTGACCGGAAGAGAATCTTGAAGGAAAATTGGGGGGACACTCCTTATGCCCCGGACGCAAAACAAATCCGTGTAACATGGCCCCAGAGACGACAAATCCGCAGAAAATAAACAGCTTGCAGCCCTCCCTGCTGGTGGTGGCGGGGGATGTGGAATTGTTGGACTATCTTTCCCGGCTGGTGAAAAAACAATTTTCCTACCAGGCGTTTTCCTCGGGAAAGGAGGGGTTGCAACATTTATCCCATCAAAAGGCGGATATCATCATCGCCGATTATGTGTTGAAAGACATGGACGGCATCAGTTTTTTGATGGAAGCATTCGCCCTCAGCCCCGCCAGCCGCCAGATCATCACCTGGGAAGGCGAAAACCCGGAAAAAATGATCTCCTACAGCCATCAGGCCCGGATTGATTTTTTTCTGCCCCAGCCCGTCCATTCGGTGGAATTGCTGCAAGCCGTAGAAAAATTGTGGAACCTGACCCTGCTGCAACGGGAGCGGGACCTGCTGGCCAAACAAAACAAACAATTGTCAGCCGAACTGGAACGGTTTCGCAACGCCATGCGGGTGATGGTGGCTGAAAAAACAACCGAGCTTTCCAAAGCCAACACCCACCTGCTTTCCACCCTGGAGGAAATCCAGCAGCAAAACGACCAGTTGATGGGGGTGAACCGCTCTTTGAACATTCTGGCCACGGTGGACCCGCTGACCGGCTTGTTCAACCGCCGGGAATTTCACGACCGGCTGATCCAGGAATGGGCCCGTTTTGAGCGCCACCACCGCCATTTGAGCGTGATTATGCTGGATATTGACCACTTTAAAAACATCAATGATTCCTACGGCCACGACTGCGGAGACAAGGTGTTGAAAAAGCTGGGGGGGATGCTGAATGCCCACCGCAGGAAACAGGATATCATCTGCCGCTACGGGGGGGAGGAGTTCATCATCATTTTGCCTGAAACCCCGGCCCAGGCCGCCTGTATGGTGGCGGAAACCCTGCGCAAAAGAGTGGCCACCCAGATTTTTTCCTGCAAGCGGACGCCCATCGCGGTGCGCATCAGCCTGGGGGTGGCCGGGGCCATAGAACACCGTACCGTCGACCGGGATTCCCTGGTGAAAAAAGCGGATGAGGCCTTGTATCAGGCCAAGCAGTCGGGCCGCAACCGGGTGGTGATGTTCCCTCCGGAACCTGAGAAGTGAATCCCGAAAAATAATTTCCGCTTTCATTTGCCAAAGAAACCCCGGTTGGGGGATAATTGTTCCAAAGTCTGCCGTTAAAACCCCCTGGGCCGGGCCTGCCAGCCCGGCGCGCTGTTGGGTGCCGGGGCAAACGGTCCAATCACGGGGCTCACCCATCCCAATCCCTACTGGCAGGCCCAAGGTTATGGCCCGCTTCTATCCACCCGAAAAGCCCACCGAATGATTTTACGACGCCTTTATTCCGCTTGTTTCACGTTGTTGTTCCTGGTCTGGATGGCGGTGCCGTTTTCCGGACCGGTTGCGGCCAAAGAGGCCAACCCGCTTACCGGGGCGCAGGTGGTGGAAATCGCCGAACGGTTCATCCGCTCCCATTACTCCCACGACCGGTTTGACAACAACCATTCCCAAAAAATGTTAAAGGGGTACCTGAACCAGTTTGATCCGGACCACTACTTTTTTTTACAGTCGGACATAGAGGAATTCCAACAATACGAAAACCGGCTGGATGACCTGATGAATGAAGGCAACATAGACCCGGCCTTTGTGATGTTCAACCGGTTTAAACAACGATTGGCCGAACGGAACAAGCAGATAAAACAGATATTGAAAACCAAATTTGACTGGACCCCCAATGAATCCATTCAGATTGACCGCAAGGAGGCCCCTTATCCGGCCAACGAAAAAGAGGCGCAGGATATTTGGCGCCTTCGCCTGAAATTTGATGTGCTGGAACAAAAACTGGACGGCAAAAGCGAAAAAGCGGCCCGCAAAAAAGTGGAAAAACGGTATTCCGGTTATCTGAACCGGATCAAACAGTTTACCCACAACGATGTTGTGACGACCTATCTGAACACCATGATCGCCACTTTTGATCCCCACTCTTTATACATGCCGCCGGATGAGTTGGAAAACTTCAACATCAACCTGAGGCTTTCTTTGGAAGGCATCGGAGCCACCCTGCGGTCCGAAGACAGCTTTACCATTGTCACCTCCATCATTCCCCACGGGGCCGCCGATAGAGAAGGCACCCTGCAACCCGAAGACAAAATCATCGCCGTGGGGCAGGGGGCCTCCAGCCCTCTGGAAGAAGTGCGCAACATGCGGTTGTCCGATGTGGTCAAGCTGATCCGCGGGGCCAGGGGGTCCAAAGTACGCATTGCCTTTCTGCGGCTGGAAAAAGGGGGATTGGAAAAACGGCATGAGGTGGTGATCACCCGGGACCGCATAGAACTGGAAGACGGGGCGGCCTCCGGAAAAATTCACACCATTCCCGATCCCAAGGGCACCAACCTGCGGCTGGGGGTGATCACCCTGCCCTCTTTTTATGTGGATTTCAGGGCTCGGCGCAACTCTCCCTCCCATTACAAAAGCTCTGCCCTGGATGTTCAAAAGATATTGGCCGGGTTCATCCGGGAGCGGGTGGACGGCGTGATTCTGGATTTGCGCAACAACGGCGGTGGCGGTTTGAACGAAGTGGTTTCCCTGGTGGGTTTGTTCATGGGGGACGGCCCGGTGGTGATGGTGAAGGACAACAACAACGATATCGGCATTTTGGACAACCCCAATTCCAAACCCCTGTACCGGGGACCCCTGGTGGTGATGACCAACCGGTTCAGCGCGTCAGCCTCCGAGATTCTGGCGGGGGCCATCAAGGATTACGGCCGGGGCATACTGGTGGGGGATACCTCCACCTTTGGCAAGGGGACCGTGCAAAATGTGTTTCCGCTGTCGGACACTTTGGGTGCCTTAAAGGTGACCATCGCCAAGTTTTACCGCCCCGGCAGCGCATCCACCCAAAACCAGGGGGTCACCTCCGATGTGGTGCTGCCTTCCATGAACAGTTACATGGATATCGGTGAATCCTCCCTGGAAAACGCATTGTCGTGGGATTCCCTGCAACGGGCCAAATTCCGCCCCTGGGGGGACCTTTCCCCTTATCTGCCGGTTCTTGCCCGCAATTCCGCCGGACGGGTGGCCCACCAAAAAGAATTCATGGAAATCAACGGCCATATTGCCGAATATGTCAAAAACAAGAAGGACAGGAAAACCATTTCCATCCAGGAAATGACCTCCGAGGCGGCCAAACAGAAAAAAGAAGACCAAAAGAACAAAGCCGATAAAAATAAACCGGGGGCCAAAAAGGACAAAGCCGATAAAAAAGATATTTATCTGGATGAAACCATGGATATTTTAACGGATTTCATCCAAATGGCCCGGAATGATCCTGCCTACGGCATCGCCAACTCCTTACCCCGCTGACCATGACCGACCATCCCTTGGATATTCTTACTCCCCAGGGGTATTTGCGGGATATAGAAGACCATCCGAACCTGGATGTGGTGATGAACCTGTTTCGGATTCCCCGGGCCTTCGCAGTATCGGGCTTTGGGGATTGGAACGTGGGCCAGCACAGCTTTTGCGTGGCCTTTTTGGCGCTGTACTGGTCCCGCCACCTTGGCCATGATGCCGCCACCCGGGACCGTCTGATGGTCCTGGGCCTCACCCATGATCTGCACGAATCGGCCACCGGAGATATTCTGCCGGGGCTGAAAAATCCCCCCTTGCGCCAACGGCTGGATGAAATCCAACACCGCTTCTTAAAAGGGCTGGATGTATCCCCGGAAGAACCCCTGGCCCCTCACCTGAAACTGCTGGATATGGCCGCCTTTTTATACGAAATCCGTCAGGCCGCCGCCCTAAATGGCGCCCAACGCCTGCGACTGGCCGGGTTCTTCATCCGTCAAAAAGAGTTGCTGCTGGAATTTGCCGGGAAACATGGGTTTGCCACCACCGAAACCTTCCTGGAGGAAATGGGAATCGCCCGGATGGAGGAGGGTTAAAAAACCATCCGGGCCGCACCCTGGGGCCTTGCTTGTTGGTTGGATTCCCCCCCCAGGGTATTTTCTGCCCGGCCGTTTTTCTTGTCACGGTCCGCCGGGCGGTGATACTTATAGAATGAGGCCTCTGCACAACTCGTTTTTTCCCATCCCCCTGCCCCCTTCCCAAAGGGAAGGGGGTTGATATGATTGGAGGCCTGCGGCCCCCAAACCCCCGCTTTTTTATCAAAACGGGAGCTTTTGGCA
>JAOUFO010000166.1 GCA_029858165.1 Deltaproteobacteria bacterium
TTGACCTTGGACACCCTGGCCGGGGATGTGCAAAACCCCCGCATCGCCATGGACGGCACCGGCAAGGCCATGGTCCTTTGGGAGCAGGTGGATACCGATCTGGTTTTCAGCATTTACGCCCTCAAGTATGCTCCCGCTTCCGGCTGGGAGGTCACCCCCAAATTGGTGGAAACCCTAAAACCGGTGGCGGGCAACCCCCGGCTGGTGATGGACACCGCCGGAAATGTGACCGCGGTGTGGGAACAGGGGGGGTCTATTTTCAGCAGTTACTACACCTATGCCACCGCGGTGTGGTCCATCCCGGTTCTGTTGGAAAACACAAACGGCACCGCCGCCAACCCGGAACTGGCTCTTGCCTCCACCGGCGATGTGTTCGCCGTGTGGTATGATGTGGATTCCACCGGGCTGATTTTCAGCGTGTACACCAACAGCCTCACCAAAGCCACCGGCCTGTGGGGCGCCGCCACGGTGATCTCCACCATCACCCCCGGTTTTGCGGTGGGCACCTCTTTTCTGCCTCAGGTGGCCACCGATGCATCCGGGGCGGCGGTGGCCGTGTGGCAGCACCCCACCGCCTTGGGGATCAACAACACCTTCACCAGCCGCTACACCGCCGCCGCCGGTTGGGGCGCCGCAACCGCCCTGCAAACCACCAGCCTCACCCTGACCGGGGACACCCCGCGGGCGGCCATGGACGGCGCCGGAAACGCCATGGCCGTCTGGCAACAGGACGATCTGACCCAGACCAACATCATGGCCCGACAATACAAATAAACAAAAAATTGAAACCTGCCTGAACCGCATCTCTCCCCGGTCGCTTTCAGCGGCCATAATTTAACCTCTCAACAGGTCGCATTATGCGACCTGTACCTGGGCCATGCCCGGCGGTTCACCACCGTCAACCGCCCTACGGCGGCTTGGGGCGGGGTTCACCGCCTTTCTCCTGGCCCAACCAGGGAGGGTCGGGGGGTGCCTGTTGAGGAGGGTCTCATCCATCCGGCTAGTGATTGCGCGGCTTTTCTGTTTGTTTAAGCAATTGAAATGTTGTGTGTTCCCCTCCCTGGTTGGGGAGGGGTGGCACCCGCAGGGTGACGGGGAGAGGTGGAGGCGAAAGGCTCTTGCCATTGCTAAAACCGGTGGACAGGAATCCTGTTGGTGGCGCATTTTGATCCTGATGTGAGGCCGTTTTTGGGCGGCGCAAGCCCGGCCCAAAGGGACGCAAGGCCCGTGCCGGTGCTGAAGCCGCTGGACAGGATCCAAAAGAAAGGCACCAGCCAGCCAACGCCGTTTGGAGCCGACAGGCGACACAACACAGGGCTGTGCTGGTGCTGGACAGGGCGCTCCCTTGTGGGGTTTGGGGCAACGCCCCACAAGTCACTGTCCGCCCCTCCCGTCAGGGACAATCAGGATTCACCGGTCAGGCCTGAAGGTTGGCTTTTGCCGTTGAAAATTCGCGGATGACCCGCATCAGCAGGTCGGGCCGGTCGGTCAGGATGCCGTCCACCCCCAAATCCAGCAAACGGCGCATGTGGGCCGGGTCGTTCACCGTCCACACCAGCACGGGAAGCCCGTGCCGCCGGGCGGCGGCCAGCAGCCGGGGAGTGACCAACGGGATGGGGCCGGAATATTCGGGGATTTGCAGGGTTTGCTGGCAGGGTTTCAACAAACCGGAAAGCCCCAGCAGGGTAAACAGCCAAAACAACCCCCCTGAAACCCTGGTGAAAAACGCGGGATGGCCTGAGGCGGTTCGCCGCCAGCGAAGGTACCGGCAGTGGGCCTCCGCCCCCGCAATCACCCGCCCCCGGGTGGCGGTTTGTTCTATCACCTGCGCCAAAGCGGGAAAAACCGCCGGGTTGGCCGTTTTGATATCCACACTGAAGGTACAATCCGGGAAGGCGGCCAACACCGCATCCAAAGCCGGAACCTTCACCCCCCGGCCCCGCCAGGTTTCTCCGTCCGGGGCCGAAAAGCGGAACCCCGCGTCCAATTTTTGAAGTTCATCCCAGGTGAACCCGGCCACCGGCCCCCGGCCATCGGTGGTGCGGTCCACGGTGGGGTCGTGAATCACCACCACCCGGCAGTCCCGGGTCAGGTGCACATCCAGTTCCAGAAACCGGCATCCCAGGCGGCGGGCATGGGCAAACGCCTCCAGAGTGTTTTCCGGGCGCAGGGCCATGCCCCCCCGGTGGGCGCCCGCCACCGGACGGGGAAGGTCCAGACGCCAGCCGATGGGTCCCCGGCAACCCCATCCCCGGACCAGCCAGGTCAGCAGAACCAAGCACGCCAGGCCGACAACACTTCCGCCTGTCAGGGCCATCATCCAAAGGGTTGCCATGGTCTGCCTGCGATAAGGCCGTTACAGCAGTTCGGCGATCTGCACGGCGTTGAGGGCGGCCCCTTTCAGCAGTTGGTCCGATACCAGCCACAGGTCCAGGGTGTTGGGCTGGGAAATATCCCGGCGGATGCGCCCCACCAAAACCGGATCCCGCCCGGAGGCGTCCGCCGGGGTGGCCCAGCGGTTGGCTTGGCGCTCCTCAAAAATTTCCAACCCCGGCGCGGTTTTCAACACATCATAGGCCTGCTGGGGGGATACATCCTGGGGGAATTCTATGTTCAGGGTTTCGGAATGGGCCCGCAGCACCGGAACCCTTACGCAGGTGGCCGTGACCCGTAAGGATTCATCCCCCATGATTTTGCGGGTTTCGTTCACCATTTTCATTTCCTCTTCGCAATAGCCGTTTTCCAGCAACGGGCTGTTGTGAGGAAACAGGTTAAAGGCATACTGCACCGGAAAGATCGTCCGCTGATAGGGGCGGTTTTCCAGAACCGCGCGGGTTTCCTCCCGCAGTTCCTCCATGGCCGCCCACCCGGCTCCGCTGGCCGCCTGATAGGTGGTGGCCGTAACCCGTTTTAACCCGAAGGCCTTTGCCAGAGGGTACAGGGGCACCACCATGGCAATGGTGGAACAGTTGGGATTGGCCAGGATGCCCTGATGGTTTTTAACCTCCCGGGGATTGACCTCCGGCACCACCAGGGGCACCTGGGGGTCCATGCGAAAGGCGGAAGAGTTGTCCACCATCACCGCCCCGGCATCCACCACCGGCCGGGCGAATTCCCGGCTGACAGACCCCCCGGCGGAAAACAATGCGATATCCACCCCCTTGAAGGAATCCCGGTCCATTTTTTTCACCGTGAGGGTCTCCCCCCGGAAGACCATGGTTTTGCCCGCGGACCGCCCGCTGGCCAACAGGGTCAGCTTGGAAACCGGGAAATTCCGTCTTTCCAGCACATTCAACATTTCCTGGCCCACGGCGCCGGTGGCGCCCGCGATGGCAACATGCTTGCCCGACATGAACACACTGCTCCTTCCAAGCAACAAAAAGATTGGGGGAAACAAACGTAAGTTATAAACTTAAACCGATTTTTGGGGAATGTAAAAGGCCGGACCACTTGGTGAACCCCCCGGTTGACCCCCGGTTGACTCCTCTTGCGCCCACCCCCTGAAACACCGTAACCTTAAACCAATCAGCAGGCTTCTCCACATCGTTTCAGCCGGACCCCATGGCCGTATCATCCACCCCACCGGCAGATTCACCCGGCCAACCTTTTTACCACCGGCCCATTTTGGTGGAGGAGGTGTTGGCCCATGTGCCAAAAGGGGCACGCCTGCTGGTGGATGCCACCCTGGGGGGGGGCGGCCATGCGCAGGTGTTGTTGGAAAGGTTTCCCCAGGCAACCCTGCTGGGGGCGGACCGGGACCCGGCCGCGGTGCGGGCCGCCGGGACCCGGTTGGCCTCTTTTGGCGGGCGGGTGGTGATTCAACACCTGGCGTTCAACGATCTGCCCCGGCATGCTCCGGCGGGGGGGGTGGATTTTCTGTTGGCGGACCTGGGGGTATCCTCTCCCCAGTTGGATGAGGGGGAGCGGGGGTTTTCGTTTACCCGGGACGGCCCGCTGGATATGCGGATGGACCCCGGCCACGGGGGCCGCACCGCCCATGAATGGGTAAACCGGGCCGATGAAAAAGAGCTGGAAGAGATTTTTTTCCGGCTGGGAGAAGAAAAATTCTCCCGCAAGGTGGTGCGGGCCATTGCAAAAGCCCGGGGAGCGGGGGATATCGCCACCACCGGGCAACTGGCGGGTCTGGTGGGGCAGGCCATTCCGGCCCGGTTTCACCTGCGGGGGCGTCACCCGGCCACCCGGATATTCCAGGCCCTGCGCATGGCGGTCAATGACGAACTGGGCCAGCTGGCCGCCTTGCTGGATGCGGCCCCCGACATGCTTTCCCCCGGCGGACGGGTGGCGGTGATCAGCTTTCATTCCCTGGAGGACCGCATGGTGAAAGAGCGGTTCAAAAGCTGGGAATCCCCCTGCACCTGCCCCCCCAAAATGCCCCGCTGCGTGTGCGGCAAAACCCCGGTGGGCCGCCGGGTGACCCGCAAACCCCTGACGGCCTCGGAAGAAGAGATACACGCCAACCCCAGAAGCCGCAGCGCCAAATTGCGGGTGTTTGAAAAATCCAAGCCTGAAGGCCGCCCATGAAGGACCTCAAATCACGCCCGGCCAGGGATGGAATCCAGCCTCCCATGGCGGTCAGAAGACCCCCGGCAGCCACACCCCGGCCCGCCGGATTGTTTTGGGTGACGATGCTGCTGGCGGCCATTCTGACCGCCGGCGGAGTGTTTTATGTGTGGCAACGGTATATGTTTGTGCGGCTGGGGTTTGAGGTATCCGCCCTGCGCCAACAGCAAACCCGCCTGCGGGAACAATTGGACCCCCTGGAGGTGGAGGTGGATTTTCTCACCCGGCCGGAACAGATAGAGGCCGCCGCCCGCAAAAAACTGAACATGCGCCTGCCGGACCCCTCACAGGTTCACATTGTGGAGATTTAT
>JAOUFO010000167.1 GCA_029858165.1 Deltaproteobacteria bacterium
CGGCTGCTTTTTGCCCTCTGTCGTCCCGGTGGCGGGGATGTTTTTTAAAGAGGCGGACCCGGTTTTGTGCGGGATATTGCGGGAGCGGGGGTTGTTGTTTCGCGAGGAAAAACTGATCCACAATTATCCCTTCGGCTGGCGCACGGGGGACCCCTTAATTTATTACGCCAAAAACGCCTGGTACATCCGCACCAGCCAAATGAAGGAGGCGATGATCACCCACAACCGCTCCATCAACTGGGTGCCCGCCACCATCAAGGAAGGCCGGTTTGGCAACTGGCTGGAAAACAACGTGGACTGGGCCATCTCCCGGGAGCGTTTTTGGGGAACCCCCCTGCCTTTGTGGGTGGATGAAGACGGCGGTCAGATGATGGTGGGCTCTCTGGAAGAGTTGGAAACCCTGACGGGGGGCAGTCTGGAAGGGCTGGACCTTCACCGGCCCGCGGTGGATGCGGTCACTTTTCCCCACCCCCAAACCGGCAAGCTGATGCGCCGGGTTCCGGAGGTGATAGATTGCTGGTTTGATTCCGGCGCCATGAGCTACGCCCAATGGCATTGGCCTTTTGAAAACCGGGAAACCTTCTCCCGCCATTTTCCCGCTGATTTTATTTGTGAGGCCATTGACCAGACCCGCGGCTGGTTTTACACCCTGCACGCCATCAGCACCATCATTTCCGATTCTCCGGCGTATAAAAACGTGATCTGCCTCAACCACATCGTGGACAAAGAGGGGCGCAAAATGTCAAAATCCAAAGGGAACATCATCAACCCCGCGGACGTGTTCACCACCTCCGGGGCGGACCCATTGCGCTGGTATTTTCTGGCCCGGCTGGCCCCGGAGGTCCAGAAACGGGTGAGCGTGGAGATTGTGGCCGATGTGGCCGGGGGGTTTATCAACACCTACTGGAACACCTATTCCTTTTTTGTGCTGTACGCCAACCTGGACCGGTTTGATTCAACCCAAAAGGTGGCCCTGGCCGACAGGCCGGAAATTGACCGCTGGGCCATCGCCCTGCTGAACCAGACCATCCTGACCGCTACCGAAGCCATGGATGCTTATGACCCCAAACGGGCCGGGGAGGCCATGGAATCGTTTGTGGACCAGCTTTCCAACTGGTATGTCCGGCGCAACCGGCGGCGGTTTTGGAAATCGGATGACCAGGCCGACAAACAGGCGGCCACCCTGACCCTGTATGAATGTTTGACCACCATCAACCGGCTGATGGCCCCTTTTATGCCCTTTTTGCCGGAGGAAATTTATCAGAATCTGGTGCGGGGGGAAATCGCTGACAGCCCGGTGAGTGTGCACATGGAATCCTGGCCGGAGGCGGACCCGCTGGCCCTCAACCCCCATCTGGTGGCCGCCATGGATGTGGTTCAGAAAGTGGTGGGACTGGGCCGGGGGGCCAGGGCCGCCAGCGGCCACCGGGTGCGCCAACCGTTGCCGGCCCTGATGGTCCGGGTGCCGGATGAGGCCATGACCCGGGCGGTGGAGGAACATTTGTCCCAGATTCTGGAGGAACTCAACGCCAAACGGCTGGAAATCGTGGCGGGGGATGCCAGTCTGGTCACTTACCGGTTAAAGCCCCATCTGCCCCGCATCGGCAAACGGTACGGAAAACGGATTCCCGCCATCCGGGCCGCCCTGGACAAGGCCGACGGGGCCGCCATCGCCGCCCATGTGACCGCCGGTCAGGCGTTTGAACTGGAAGTGGAAGGGGAATCCCTGGTCTTTGAGCCGGAGGATGTTCTGGTGGAAACCCTTTCGGCGGAGGGGTATGTTTCGGCGGAGGAAGGGGGCTTTCTGGTGGCCCTGGATACCCGTCTGACCCCTGAACTGGTGGAGGAAGGGCTGGCCCGGGAGCTGGTCCGCGGAGTGCAGGATGCCCGCAAAAACGCCGGATTGCAGGTATCGGACCGAATCCGTCTGCGGGTTACCGGTAGCGAAGCGGTGCAAACCATGCTGGTCCGCCACCGGGATTTTATCATGACCGAAACCCTGGCCACCCATTGGGCCGATGGGGAATTTCACCCGGCATTTGCCGCCGAAGGGTCCCTGGAGGGGGCGGCCTGGAAAATAGAACTGGAAAAAATGGGGTGACAAAAGGTGTTGTCGGGAGTTTTGTGATGGGAGGGGGGAAAAAGGGATCAACCCCATGAAAGCGGTCCACACAGAGTGAGCAGGTGAATCGGTTGAAATCACAACTGGGATGGTGGGGGAATCAATCGCCGACCGGGCGGGGGTGGGTTGTTTTTCTGCTGGCCGCGGGGCTGGTTGGGGCGGGGGGGTTGGCCGGGCTTCCTTTTTTATCCCAGGCCGCCCCGCCCCCAATATCCCCACCCCAAACAACAGTGTCTCAAACAATTCCATCTCAACCAATTCATCCCTCAGCGGCACCGGCCCAACAACCCGCGTTTGTGCTGGACCCGGCCCACCCTCAAGCGAGCCTGGATGAGGCGGTGGGGGTGGCGGCGGACCTTGCGGGGGATACCCCCTTGGAGCAGGTGCGACTGGGGGCATTGGGGCCGTTTTCCCCCCCGCCGGGAGGCCAGATCAATTATGGGTATTCCCCCACGGCTTACTGGGCACGGGTTGTGCTGGCCCCCAAAACCGACGGGAAATGGTTTTTGGAGGTGGATGACCCGACCGTGGACCGGTTTGAGGTGGTCCTGTGGGGGCCATCCGGAAAAATGACCGAATGGCTGGGGGGGGACCGGCGCCCGTTTGGGGTCCGCCCCTTATCCTCCCGCACCTTTGTGTTTCCTCTGCCTCTCAAAGGGGGGGAAAGCTACACCGTCTATTTTCATTTTCACCCGGACCTGATCAACGCCCCGTTGCGGGTATACACTTTTGATGGGCTGCGTCACAAAGAACTGGTGGAAACCCTGATTTTGGGGTTGTATTTCGGGGCTTTGGTGGTGATGTTTTTTTACAATCTGTTTTTGTTCACCAGCACTGGAGATCGCAACTATCTGTATTATATTTCTTTTTTGGGGGTGTTCGGGGCCATTCTGTTTGTGTTGAGCGGGGTGGGGTTTCAATACCTGTGGCCGGATGCCCCCTGGGTTCAGTTTGAGGGGATTCTGGTGCTTTCTCTGGTGGTGATTCTGCCCGCCGCGGTGTATTCAAGAAACTTCCTGGATACCCGCAACCATCAAATCTGGGTGGACCGGCTGTTTCTGATTTTGATGGCCGCGGCCTTGGTGTTGTTGCCGTTTTCGTTTATCCATCCGCCCCAATGGTTGTTTATCCTGTCCAACGGGTTGTCGCTGGTCATCACCCTGGTGTGTCTGACGGCGGGCACCGTGGCCCTTATCCGCTGGCAGCGGTCCGCGCGGTTTTACGTGATGGCCTGGACCTCTCTCATGGCAGGGGTGGTCATCCTGTTGTTCAATGTGTTGGGAATCCTGCCCACCAATGTGTTCACCCAATACGCCATTTATCTGGGTTCCGCCATGGAATTCACTTTGTTTTCCCTGGCGTTGGCTGACCGCTACAAATTGATTTTGCAGGAAAAATCCCAAGCCCAGGCCGAACTGGTGGAAAGCCTGCAACGGGAATCCGAAATCCGCATCCAATACAGCCACAATCTTGAAGAACAGGTGATCAACCGCACCGGCGAATTGTTACAGGCTTTGGATGAAGTGACCCAGTTGAACGCCACCAAGGACCGGCTGTTTACCCTGCTTGCCCACGACCTGAAAAATCCATTTCAGTCTTTGCTTCCGTTTTCCGAAAGTCTGGCCAAAGAAAGCCAAACCCTCACCCGGGAGGAAATCGGAGAGTTCTCGTCCAGAATCCATGCCACTTTGGAGCGGGTGTATGGGTTTCTGGTCAACCTGCTCCAATGGGGGCGGCTTCAGATGCAGCAACAGGCCGTCACCAAAAAGCCGGTGGCGCTGTTGGAAAAAACCACCGCGGTGGAACATTTGTTCGGGCACTCCCTGCACGGGAAAAACCTGAAATTTTCGGTGGAAATGGACCCCGGTTTGCGGGTGATGACCGACCCGGACATGCTGGCCATTATTTTGACCAACCTGATCGGCAACGCCATCAAATTCACCCCTCCCGGCGGCTCCATCACGGTCCGGGCCGCCCCTCTCCCCCCTCAGTCGCAGGTGGAGGGCGGGCGGGAGGTTTCACCCTGCATGGCCCGCATCCAGGTGGAAGATACCGGGATTGGAATCACCCCGGAGGACCAGGAAAGGATTTTTAAACTGGATGAACTGTTTTCCACCCCGGGCACCCAAAACGAGCGGGGGTCCGGTTTTGGGCTGATTCTGGTAAAGGAAAGTGTGGAATCCAACGGGGGGAACTTAACGATTTCCAGCACCCCCGGCCAGGGCACCACCTTCACGTTTACCCTGGCCATGGCTTAGAGGGGCAGGCCCATAGCCTTGGGGTGATTTTTGAAATTTCATGGGTTCGGGGGGGCGATTTCAATCTTGGTTTTTTAATCTTGGCTTTTTAATCTTGGTTTTTCAATCTGGCGCTTTCAATCTTGGGATTTCAGCCCGGTCTGTTTTTTCGGTTTGAACAAGTCTTCCAGTTTTTTGCGGGCGGCTTCCGCCTCACTTGTCCCCCCTTTTAAACCTTCTGATTGGCCAAACACCGCCTCCAGTTTTTTTCTGGCGGCCTGGGCCTCATCGGTTTCCCCCCCGCCCTGCCTTTGTGTGGGGCGAAACCAGTCGCAAAAATTGGCGGCTTCTTTTTCCACCACCCTGTCCGCCTGGGATTCCCGGCATTGATTGTTGGCCGCCGGGTCCCAAAACCCGCACATCCGGCACACACGCAAATCGGCCCCACA
>JAOUFO010000168.1 GCA_029858165.1 Deltaproteobacteria bacterium
CGATGGCCTTATCCCATTGTTGGGCACGGTAGAGTTCCAAGCCTTTTTCAAAATGGGAAACCCCCTGGGCCACGGATTCGCTGAGTTCCCCTTTTTTGGATAGAATCTCATAAATCCGCACCGGTGTGCTGATCCCCATCACCCGGATGAGGTCCATTTCCCGCCCTTCAATCTGGTCTTTCACCGGTTCGTAGGTCATTTCACTCATGCAGTTGTGGGTGCCGTAGTTTTTGTTGGCCCCTTCCAGCCGGGAGGCAAGGTTTACCGCATTGCCCATCATGGTGTAGTCAAAGCGGTTTTCAGAACCCATGTTTCCCACCACCATGGTGCCGGTGTTCAGCCCCACCCGCATGGTCAGTTCCGGCCGACCCTGTTCCTTCCACACATCCCGCATTTCCTTTAGGCGGTGCTGCATTTCCAGGGCGACAAGGCATCCCCTCACGGCATGGTCCTCGTAGGGGATGGGGGCGCCGAAGAAGGCGATGATGGCATCCCCTTCGTATTTATCCACGGTTCCGCCGAATTTCATGATGATGTTGCTCATTTCGGTCAGGTATTCATTGAGCAGGGCCACCAATTGTTCCGGTTCCAGCACCTCTGAAATGGAGGAAAAACCGGCCACGTCAGAAAAGAAGGCGGTCATCACCCGGCGTTCCCCTCCCAGCTTCAACAGGTTGGGGTTGTCCATCAACTGCTCAATCACCTGAGGGGAAAGATATTGCTGGAAGGCCCCTTTGATGAACCGCTTGTCCCGGTCGGACACCAGGAATTGATACAGGGTGATGGCCCCCCACACCAACAGGATTTCCATCACCACGAAAAAGGCGGATGTCCAGGTCAGCAATTCCATCACCATCCAGCGGTGGATGGCCAGATAGACCACCACCAGCACCACGGTCAGCAGGGTGCCGTAGATGTTTTTCAAGCGGGGGAGGATAAATCCCAGAAGAAGCCCCACCACCAGCAGCAACACCGCGGTGAGCAGGTCATTGGCGGCTGAAAAACTGAAGTAGGTGCCGGTGATCAGGTTGTCCAGCAAAGTGGCGTGGACCTCCACCCCGGGGTATTCGGCCCCCACCGGCGCGGTCCGCAAATCGTAAATGCCGGTTTCGGTGGCGCCCACCAGCACCAGCTTCCCTTCCAAGGCTTCCACCGGCAGGGTGCGTTCAACCACATCGTAAATGGAATAATGGGGAAATGTCTGGGAGGGCCCTTTGTAGTTGAGCAGAATGGAGCCGTCCAGGTTGGGATAAATCGGCATATCCCCCACATCTATTTCCATGATCCCTGAGTTTTCATCCGCCAATACCGAAATGGGGGCATCCCCAAAATAATGGCGCAACATCTGAAGGTCCAGGGACGGGTACACATTGTTGTTGTGGCGCATCAGCAGGTGCACCCGTCTGACCATGCCGTCCTCGGGGTCCGGAACCATGTTGAAAAATCCGGACAAATGGCCCCCTTTGACGATTTTGGGGATGTTGGTTTCCGGGTAAAGCCCCTCATGGATGGCCCCGAAAGGGATGATTCCCTCCACCCAATTCACCTCAGACCCCTGGATCAGGCCACTTGCGGCTTTTTTATTTTCTTCCGTCAGATGGGTGATGGTTTCGGGATCGTTGTTGAAAAAGAATCCCAGGATGGTGTTGGGCCGTTTGGCGATGGTGGAGGCAAACTTGGAATCCCCATCCATGTCGGTCATCCAACTGGTTATATCTTTTTTAAACTTTTCCGCTCCCCCTCCCCCGATGCCTGCTTTTTTGAATTTGGACAACAAAATCTCCGCCGCCTGACGCCCGGACTGCTGCTCCGGCTCGGAGAACACAATATCAAAACCGATGGTGGTGACTTTGTAGTGGTCATTCAGGGCTGCCACCAGTTCAGCCATCCGGCTGCGGGGCCAGGGCCACCGGCCGTATTTATCCACACTTTTGGCGTCCACCGTCACAATCACCACATCCGATGAGTGGGGCTGAACATCCCGTTCTTTCTGGATGTAATCCACCCATTTTTTGTCCATCATCACCAGGTAGTTTCCCTGGGGGTCCAACACGCTGAAAAAAAACAGCACGGTCATAAACAACGTGATGGCCACGCCGATTTTAAAGCCGGAGAGGCCGAGGAGTTTTTTCATCATAGGTGGTTTATCTGCAAATCAAGTTTGTGAGGAAGGGTGGTTGTTCCCTGGATAAACCACACTTTCGGTTCCTTGTAAATTCATTCTTCTACCAAAGGGCGGGAAACATCCGTTTTTTCCCCTCAAAGTGGTGCTGGTAGTCCGAAACGGCCCCCCAAAGGGCTTCCTCCCGTTGGATGCGTCCAACCAACATCCACCCGGTCAGCAGACATGCGGGCAGGGCGGTCCAATAGGCGCCCACCAGCAAAGGAACGGTCAAAACCTCCAGCAGTTCACCCAGGTATTCCGGGTGGCGCAGGGCGGCATAGGGCCCGGTGGTTACCGGAGAAGGCCCGGCAGTCAGGGCAGAAGGGCTTTGGGGGGGGAGTCCGGCTCTTAGGGTCCAGGTTTCCCCCAGGGAGTCCATGGCCCACCATTTTAAACCCAGCGCCAGTGCCCACACCCCAAGAAAAACCAACACCAGGTTGGCCGTAAAGGGGGGCTTCATCAACCATACCTCCACCCCGGCCAGAAAAACCCAGCCTAAATGGACCACCATCCACCAGGAAAACCCGGTGTCCGGTGAAACGGTTGCCGGGACCGGAAGTTCTTCCGGCCCGGGGTCTTCCAGCCCCCTGGAAGGTTGGGCCGGTTCGGTTTGGGGGGCGGCAGGGGAGTTTTTCAACTCCCAGGCTTTGCGCAGCAATACCACCCCCAGCACCAAAAAGGGATATGAAAAAAGCCTGATCTGGGCTTCGGTTGTCATGGATAGGAAATCCGGTTCAAGATTAAAAGGAGGTCAAAACCTGGGGGGCCACGATTTCAACATCCCCCTGGGCTTTCAACCGTTCAAATTCCTTTTCCATGAAAAACTGTTCCCATTCCAGTTGGAGGTTGGGCTTCAGCCTTTCCCGGGGAACGGATTCTTTTCCGGCGGGGGGAAGTTTTCGCCCTTTAAAGACGATCAGGTAGGTTTTTCCCCCGGAACTGCTGATGCCATTGGGTTTTTGGGCTGAGAGTTCAAAAGAGGTCTGTTGAAATCCCGCATCCAACCCCACTTTGGGCAGGATGGAATCCACCGCGGTGAAGGAGGTGGTTTCCATCCGCAGGTTGTTGACCTTGGCAAACCCCTCCAGTCCTCCGGGAAGGGCTTCCTTAAAGGCTTTTTTCCCGGCTTCGGCAGCCACAAAGACGGCCTCCCGCTGAGCCACATGGGCTTTTACCTCGGACCGTACCTGGTCCAGGGGTTTTACAAAAGCCTCCTTTTTATCCACGATTTGATAGAACAAATGTCCCTGAACGGGGTTGCGGCGCCACACGCCGGATTCTCCTGTTTTTCGGCCGCGGACCAGGCTGTATAACGGGGCGGCGGAGCCGATGGATGCCAGGGTTTGATCCTCGGTAAACAATCCGGTGATGGAAACCTTGGCATTCATGCTGGCCGCCACCTTGTCAATGCCTTCCAGGCTGATGCGTCCACCCAGCCGGTCAGCCTCAATGGATAGTCTGCGTTCGGCCCGTTCGGCCAGCAACTTGTTGCGGATGGCCCCGCGGACCTCCTCCAGTCTTTTTTTGGCTCCCTCCCTGCGTCCGGTCACTTTGATGATGTGCAGCCCGAACTGGGTGGGGACGATTTCACTGATTTGCCCCGGTTTCATCCCAAAGGCGGCGGCCTCAAACGAAGGGACCATTTCTCCGGGGCCAAAATAACCCAGGTCTCCCCCTTGGGAGCGGCTTAAATCATCCGATTGGGTTTTGGCCAGGGCGGCAAAATCCTGCCCGGCTTTGGCCTGGGCCAGGATGGATTCCATGGCTTTGGTTGTTTTTTCCCGTTGATCCGGGGTGGCATTGGCGGGGATTTTTTTCAGGATGTGACTGGCCCGCACCTGGGTGGGGGTGGAATATTCATCTTCCAGGTGGCGCTCGTAATACCGCTGGATCGCCTTTTCGGGGATGGATTCCTGGGACAGCATGGAATCCAGAGAAAGGACAAAGGTTTTGAGGCTGAATTTTTCCGGCTCCTGGAACAACCGTTGGTTGTCGGAATAGAATATTTTTTCCTGCTCTTCTGTTACCTGGACCCTGGTTTTGAACTTTTCCGGGTCCAGATACACATAGGCCACTTCCACTTTTTCGTTTTCCATTGTGAACCGCTGGTCCGCCTCCGGGGTGCTGACCGTGACCCCCTGGGACATGCTTTGCTGGTATTTGCGCACCAGCAGGTCCTCCCGCAGGCCGGCCTCGTAGGATTCCGGGGTCAGGTTGTTTTGCCGCAAAAGGGTGATGTAGGTGTTGAAATCAAACCGGTTGGCCACCTGGAATTCCGGAATGGTTTTTAAGGTTTCCTCCAGTTCCAGGTCGGTCACCTGAAACCCCCTTTGGCCGGCTTCCTTCAATATCAGGCTGCGGGTGATCATTCCATTCAGCAACCGTTGGGCCAGTTTGGATTGGCGGGCGACAAGTTCGGCATTGGCCGGGTTTCTGGCCCGGAGCTTGTCCAGTTCGGCCTGGTAACGTTTTTGGAACTGGGGAATCAGAATCTCCTCTGATCCGACCGTGGCCAGCACCTCCTTGCGGTAGGTAAGACTGATGGCCCCGAAGGAAATGACAAACGTGATGATGACCA
>JAOUFO010000004.1 GCA_029858165.1 Deltaproteobacteria bacterium
CTCCGTAAAAATTCCGAACACGCGCGGGCAACGACCGAAAACATTTGAAATTGACTGCCTTGTGGGCAATGACGCCCTTGAGATAAAATGGCGGGACGCCACGACGGACGGCGACCATATCACCAAGGAACACACCCGCGTCCAGGCGGTCAAAGACGCGGGATACCGCCCGGTCAGGATCATGTTCTATTACCCCAATCGTGAGCAGGCCATCCGAATCCAGAATACCCTGCAATCCATCTACAAAAGTGTATCCGGTGAGTATCATTATGCAGAAGGTGCATGGCGATATGTCAAAGACCGGACAAAAGTGGACCTGTTGGGGATTCTTCAGGAGTTGGCCGATGAAAGAACCGGTGGCTATGATTGATGTCGTCCTGACTGGTGATTGTATGACAAAGCTGGATTCAGTGCCCGATTCATCGGTGGATCTGGTTTACCTGGACCCTCCGTTTTTCACGCAAAAAGATCACAAATTAAAGACCCGTGATCGGACAACAGAATACTCATTCAGGGACATCTGGGAGTCTCAGAGTGATTACCTGACGTTTCTAAAAGACAGAGTTGCAAAATGCAGGGAAAAGATTGGTTCAACCGGGTCCATCTTTTTTCATTGTGACACAAGCGCTTCCCACCATATCCGCTGTTTGTTGGATGATGTCTTCGGTGAGGATATGTTTCGTGGAGAGATTGTCTGGTTTTATCGGCGTTGGTCCAACTCAAAACGTGCGCCGCTTCCCTCACACCAGACCATTTTTTTTTACAGCAGGACCGAGGCCTATCAATATCACCAGATATTTGAGGGGTATTCCCCGACAACCAACGTAGACCAGATTCTTCAGCGTCGACAACGGGACGCGCACGGAAAATCTGTCTATGAGCGGGATGAGGCCGGGGAGGCGGTCCTGGATGGAGGCAGGCGGGGGGTTCCCATCAGCGATGTCTGGGATATTCCGCTGTTGAATCCAAAGGCCCGCGAACGGGTTGGATATCCAACACAGAAGCCGGTTTTGTTGCTTGAACGGGTGATTGAACTGGTTACGTCCCCAGGGGATGTGGTGCTTGATCCTTTCTGCGGAAGTGGAACCACACTGGTGGCGGCCACACTTTTAGGTCGGCGCTATATAGGGATAGACAACCAACCGGAAGCCACGGCGCTGGCTTTGGGCAGGTTGGCTGATCCCGTGAGGACATCCTCGGAATTGTTGCGGCGGGGTCGGGGGGCCTATCATCAGGCAGATGCGGATTCCATCAGGCTGCTTCAGGAAATTCGCACGGTTCCCGTTCATCGCAACAAAGGGATTGATGCGGTTGTTCCCACGCCGAAGGGGGCAAAACCGGTGCTGGTGCGGGTCCAGCGTCAGAATGAGTCTGTTTTGGCCGCTGCGGAGTCTCTGTCGGTTGCGGGTGGCTCCAAGCAGTCGGCCATTTTAATCCTGGTGGTCGTGGATGAAGGCTGTCCCTCCAGACTGTTCCATCAGGTTCCATCCAATGTGCATTTGGTTTTGTCCACTGGAGCGGCCTTTATCCAGCTATTAAGACGGCTTGAGGTGACCGTGCTGTCTCGGGATGAAGCAAACCAGGTGGAGGAGGGTGTTCACACAATCCACACTGTCTTAGACTCTATGAAGGAATCACTTCCATACCATATCCCCTCCGCATCCTTTAAAAACCTTGGAATTACGAAGGGCATGAAAAGGTGATTCATCAAACTCTTTAAACCGCCTGATTCACACCCTTTGGCCCACCAATATCCCAATCAAAAAGAAAGCAACCCGACTTATGGAAAACACGCTACCTCTGGTGTACGACGCCACCGACCACAATTTTGAAGAAACGGTCATCCGCCGGTCCCAAACGGTGCCGGTGTTGGTGGATTTATGGGCCGAATGGTGCGGCCCCTGTAAGGTGTTGGGGCCGTTGCTGGACAAGCTGGCCGCCGAATACAAGGGGCGGTTTGTGGTGGCCAAGGTGGATGTGGACCACAATCCGGGCCTGGCCCAGGCGTTTCAGGTGCAGTCCATTCCGGCGGTGAAGCTGGTGGTGGCGGGCCAATTGAAGGACCATTTTATGGGGGCACTGCCGGAGCCTCAGATACGCGCGTTTTTGGATGCCAACCTGCCCGCTGCGGGGGGGGGCGATGAGGCGGACCAGGCTTTGGCGGCTTTGCCTCCGGGGGATAAAGAGGCCGCCCTGAAACATTACCAGGGGATTTTGGCCCAAGACCCGGCCAATCCGTCGGCCATCCTGGGGCTGGCCCATTTGATGGCCGAAAGCGGCCAGTGGGAGGAAGCCCAAAAAATGGCGGATTCCATTGAGGAAAAACCGGAAAACAAACGCAATCTAAACGGATTGAAGGCCAAGGTGTATTTGGGCCAACAGGCCGAAGCCCCCCTGGACCATCCTTTGGGGGGGGCGTTTCAAACCGCCTGCCGCCAGGCTTTGGCCGGGGATTTTCAACCCGCCCTGGACGGTTTTTTGGACATTTTGAAAAAAGATCGGAAGTTTGCCCAGGACGGGGGCCGTCAGGGAATGCTGAAGGTGTTTGACCTGCTTCCGCCGGATTCCCCCCTGCTGCCCGAATACCGCCAGAAGCTGTCTTTCATCCTGTTCAGCTAGAGGGGCCTGTCAGGTGGACCGGCTTCCGGGCTTTCCCTCGTCTCCCGATGAACCAGCCTTGAACCCACAGGCGTTTGTCGCCCGGAGAACCCCTGTTGGTGGAGATGATCCCCATGGAAAACAACCGTCTTTCCATTACCTGGGATGCAACCCTCCGAAAGTCCATTCAACACCTGATCACCCTGTGGCGAAGGCAGATCAAGGCAATGGACAAGGACTTGGAAAAGCAGGTCCGAGATATCGGCCAAGCTGGTTGACATTCTCTTTTGGAAGGGATGTTATGGGCTAACGCTTATTAACCGACACCATTCAGGAAAAGCACCAGGATCGGACAAGAAACCGGAGAAGAAAGTTAAGCCGATTTTTTTGACTTAGTCAGCGCCAGCTACGCTTTTTCGTTGGGGATGGTTTTTCTTTTTAAAAGAAATGGCTATACTGGTGGCCGCCAAATCGAGTGAAATTGCACCCAAATTCCGGGTTTTCAACCGGAACAACCCCCCTAAAGGGGAAAAACAGCCCCCTGGAGAGGGAACCATTTCCATCCAACTGAAATTGAGGTCGGTGGGAAGAAACCCTGGAATTCAGGAGGGGAATTCAGAGGTCTCATCATGATGAACCGATACATCCCACCCCTGTTTTGGGGGTTTATTTTTCTGGGTTACGCGCTACCGGTGGTATATGCAGAACCACCGGCCAAGATACCTGCGGGGACCGACATGGCATTTTCTCAGGATCAATCCAGTGCAAGCGTTAAAATCGGGTTTTCCACGCTGTCCTTTCTTGACCGCGATGGCTGGGTGGTCGCCTACAACAGCAAGGGGTCAAAGGTTGTGGATAAGAAACTCACCGCATTGGATAAAAACCATCCGCTGCGGGTGTTTTTATCTCCCGATGATGATGCGTCCGCAGTGCTTTTACTGGAAACTCTCTTGAATACGTCCGACAAGTCTCCCAGTTATCTGCTGTTTGATCCAAGCGAGTGTTGCCCCGAGTTTCATTTTTATACCACCAGCGGTTCCCTCAAGCACCTGGGTGGCCTGGAAGGTACGGCACTGTCCGTGCCCGGCAATGGATCGGTATTTGTGGCCACCCGGCTTAATTCCACCTATACCCATCGCAGAAAATACCGGGTATCCGCCACGGGCCTTGCCGAGGTGCGCCAACCTTATTATTCGGTTGGGTTCAAGACGAAGGTACTGAAGCCGGTGACGCTTTATTCTGCACAGGATGGAAAGGAAGAGGTGGCACGGCTTCCGGAAGGAGCGGATATTGAAGTGGTGCTTTTTGACCCCGCGAAGCCCATGGACTCCCTCAATTATCTGGTCAAAACCCCTTTTGGGTTGCTGGGATGGATCGCGATTCCGACCATTGGGCCGCAATCCGATCCCTCAACGCTTACCATTGAGGGCATGAACCACTGGGGGGAATAACCTCAGAACATCGGTGCGTCGGCCAACGCCGTTTGTCCCATCACTCAAGGGGGATCCTGACAGCGTAAGGGTGTAAGTATACCATGCATTTCGCGTTTCCGAGGTTGGGCCAGGCGGATGGTGAGGCCGTGGGCACTTACCGCGAATACCGTGCCTTCATTCAAAGGTTCGGACTCAAGCGGTTGCCCCAACACCGCCAAAAGCTGTCTTTCCTCTTGTTCAGCCAGAGGGGCCTGTCAGGTGGACCGGCGGCCGACCGGGGGCTATGACCGGGAGGCCTTTTTATTGCGGGGGGATTTTTTGGGTGCCGGAGCTTTGGCGGCTGGGTTGTTGGCGGCTTGATTTTTGGCGGATGGTCCTTTGGTACCGCTGATTTTTGGGTTTTTAACCATTTTGGGGGCCTCCGCCGGGTTGGCCCCATGGCAGCACACCCAGTGGTCCCGGGTCAGGTTTTGGCTGGGGGGGTATTGCACCGGGCATTGTCCCCCCAGTCCGGGCTGGCCGCCGGAGGCGAACAGCAGACACCGGGGATGAAAATGGCACCCGGCAGGGGGGTTGATGGGGGAGGGGACATCCCCCAGCACCGGGGGGGGGCCTTCATGGCGCTTGGTGATATCCGGCTGGGCCTCCAAAAGCCCGCGGGTGTAGGGGTGGGCCGGGGAATCAAACACATTTTCGGTGGGGCCGTATTCCACCACCCGCCCCAGATACATCACGGCCACCTCATGGGCCAGGTGTTCCACCACTCCCAAATCGTGAGAGATAAACAGATAAGCCAGTTGGTGGCGTTGTTGCAAATCCCCCAGCAGGTTGAGAATCTGGGCCTGCACCGATACATCCAGGGCACTGGTGGGTTCATCCAGCACCAGCAGACGGGGGCGCAGCACCAGCGCCCTGGCCAGGGCCACCCGTTGACGCTGGCCGCCGGAAAACTGATGGGCATACCTCCCCGCGGACCCGGCGGGCAACCCCACCTCCTCCAAAGCCTCCGCCACCCTGCGCTTGAATTCACCGGATGAAATGGCAGGCTCATGGACCCGCAACCCTTCCCCAACAATCTCTCCCACCAACATGCGGGGGTTCAGGGATGAATACGGGTCCTGAAAAATAATCTGCATGGCTTTGCGTGTGGGGCGCAGGGCTTTTTCCGGCAGGGAGAGAATCTCCCGGCCGTCAAACACCACTTTTCCCCGGGCCTGGGTTTCCAACCGCAACAGACTGAAGGCCAGGGTGGATTTTCCGCAACCGGATTCCCCCACCAGCCCCAGGGTGCGGCCTTCCCGCAAGGTCAGGGATACCCCGTCCACCGCCAGCACCCGTCCCACCTCCCGTTGAAAAAACCCTTTTTTAATGGGAAACGCGGTGGTGAGCTCCTCCACCCGCAGCAGGGGAGGCTCTTCTCCGGCGGGGGGTTGTTGGGGGTGGGCCACGGCCAGGTCCGGCAAGGGGGGGGGCGGCTCCTGAAGAAAAGGGATGGGCGTCTGGGGGTGGAACAACAAACAGGCCGCCTGCCGTCCGGCCTGACCGGTTGGGGGGTGAGCCTCCCCTTCAATGGCAAACAGGGGGGGTTCAATTTCCAGGCAGGCTTGACGGGCCTGGGGGCAGCGGGGAGAAAACCGGCAATGGTCCACAAACAAAGTGGCGGGAGCCACAGTGCCTTTGATCACCCGCAGGCGGGTGTTGCGCCCCACCCCCCTGGGGATGGATTCCAACAGTTTGACGGTGTACGGATGGAGAGGCTGCTCCAGGGTCTGCCGCCGGGATGCCTGCTCCACAATTTTTCCGGAATACATCACTGCCACCCGGTCGCTCATCTGGTTTACAATCCCCATGTCGTGGGTGATGAGAATCAACGCCATGCCCACCTCTTTTTGCAGGGAGCGGATCAGGTGGAGAATCTGGGCCTGGACCGTTACATCCAGGGCGGTGGTCGGCTCATCGGCTATCATCAGCCGCGGGCGGCAGGCAATGGCCATGGCAATCATCACCCGCTGGCGCATCCCCCCCGAAAGCTGATGGGGATAGCTGGCCATCACCCGTTCAGGGGCGGCCATCCCCAACTGGGCCAGCAGGTCCTGTGCTTTGGCTTTGGCTGTCTGCCCGGTCATTCCCTGATGCAGGGTCAGGGGTTCCATCAACTGGGTGGCAATGGTGAACACCGGGTTCAGGGAGGTCATCGGCTCCTGAAAAATCATGGATATCCGGTTGCCCCGCACCTGGCGCATGCGGGCCTCCGGCAGGGTCAGCATATTCTGCCCTTCAAACAGGATTTTGCCGGTGGGGTGGTTGGTGCGCTCCCGGGGCAGCAACCCCAGCAAAGATAACGCGGTCACACTTTTTCCACAGCCGGATTCCCCCACCAGGGCCAGGCTTTCCCCTTCTTCCACCGCAAAACTGACCCCGTCCACCGCCCGGGCAATGCCCTCCTCGGTGGCAAAATGGGTGCGCAGATTTTCCACTTCCAGCAGGGCCATAATGATAAACCGGGTTTGGGGTTGATGGAGTACGGGCTGATGCCACACATCAGGGAACAGTCAGCCTGAATTCTGCCCGCAAAAGGCACGGGCTGGCAATCACAACTTGTCTTTATCCCACCGCCACCGGTCTTCCGGGCGGCCATCCTCGTAGCGCCATTTGTTATCGCAATTGGGACAGTGAAAATACTGCTCCGCCCGTCCGTCCGGCAGGTGCATGGTCATCTCCTGCACATCCACGCACAAACATTCCGGGCAAAAAGGGGGAATCACATAAGAGGTGGTGGACATGGCAGGGGGTTCTCATTTTGTAAAAAAACCGGAAGCACAAAACAACCGTTGGCTGTTCCAAGGAATCCACCCTATCACGGCCCCCCGACCCTGAACACCCCAACCCGAAAACAACTCTTTGTTTCAGGGAGTCGCCACTCTTTATCCAGGCCAAATTGCAGACCACGCAGGCGGACGATGTTTATCAACACCTCCGGTCAAAACCTCCCCCCTTTTTGGAAACTATATGGACTTTTCAAATTGTGGGGCATACAGTGAGGCCGTAACCCAAGGAAGGATTCCTTTATGCCCAATAAATCATCCAGCCCAAAAACGAAGTCCCAATCCCAGACCTCATCCGAACCGGCCCAAGACCATTCCACCCCCCACCCGGTTCCCTCCGGGCCGCCGGTGGGGTCTGTCGCCGAGGTTCAGGGGCCGGTGGTGGATATTCATTGTGATCCGCTGCCTCCCCTGCATCAGGCGTTGTTCACCTCGTCCGGCCATGAAACCTACACCTTTGAGGTGTTTCAGCACCTGAGTCAGGACACCGTCCGGGCCATCACCCTGCACCCTTCCGCCGGGTTGCGCCGGGGGATGCCGGTGTATGATACCGGCGCCGCGCTGAATGTGCCCGTCAGCCCCGATTGTCTGGGGCGGCTGATCAACGTGTTCGGCCATCCTTTGGACGGCGGCCCGCCCTTAAACGATGCGGTTAAGCACAACATTCTGGCCAAGCCCATCCCCCTGCGGGATTCCATCGGCACCAGCGGCATTTTGGAAACCGGCATGAAGGTGGTGGATTTGTTGTGCCCGTTTATCAAAGGGGGCAAAACCGGGCTGTTTGGCGGCGCCGGGGTGGGCAAAACCGTGCTGATCATGGAATTCATGCACGCCATTGTGGCGTTGCACAAAGGGGTATCGGTGTTTGCCGGGGTGGGGGAGCGCATCCGGGAAGGCCACGAACTGTGGCACGAAATGCAGGATGCGGGGGTGATGGACAAATCCCTGCTGGTGTTCGGTCAGATGGATGAATCCCCCGGGGTCCGGTTCCGGGTGGCCATGACCGCCCTGACCTACGCCGAATACCTGCGGGACACCCGGGGGGGAGAGGTGCTGCTGCTGATGGACAACGCCTTCCGGTTTGTGCAGGCGGGCAGCGAAATATCCGGGTTGCTGGGGCGGATGCCGGCCACGGTGGGATACCAGCCCACCCTGATGAGCGAAGTGGCGGAGCTTCAGGAACGCATCGTGTCCACCCCCAAGGGGTCCATCACCGCCGTGCAGGCCATTTATGTCCCGGCCGACGATATGACCGACCCGGCGGTGGTGGCGTTGATGAGCCACCTGGACACCCAGGTGATTCTTTCCCGGGACCAGGCCAGCAAGGGGATATATCCGGCCATTGACCCGCTTCATTCCACCAGCCGCCTGATGGACCGCCATTTTTTGGGCAACCGCCATTACGAAACCGCCGAGGGGGTGCGCTCCCATATGGCCCGCTACCAGGAACTGGAGGATATCATCACCATGCTGGGCATAGAGGAGCTATCCCCTGAGGATCGCAAGATTGTGCTGCGTGCCCGGCGGTTGCAGCGGTATCTGACCCAGCCGTTCAATGTGACGGCCAGCCATTCGGGCATCAAGGGGGTTTCGGTCCCCCTGGAGGAAACCCTGACCGACTGTGAGGGGTTTTTAAGAGGCGATTATGATGATATCCCGGAAGACGCCTGTTATATGCGGGGGTCCATGCGGGGGATACGCGGATGAGCACTTTCACCCTGGTGTTGCAGGATGCCACCCAGACCCTGGCGGTGGAAGGGGTGCGAAGTTTTGTGGGAGAGGACCACACCGGGCAGTTCGGCATTTTGGCCAATCATACCCGGATGATGACCCTGATGAGCTTTGGGCTGGCCCGGTTTACCCGGGATCAGGAGGAAGGGGTGGACGAATGGGAATATCTGGCCCTCCCCGGCGGGGTGCTGTATTTTTTAAACAACCGGCTAACCCTGTCCACATCCCATTTTTTAATGGGGGGGGATAAGTCGGCCCTGGCGGTGGAACTGGAAACCCGGCTGAGAAAAGAACTGGAACAAAAACGGGAATTCAAAGAAAGCTTAAAACGGCTGGAACAGGAAATGTTCCGGCGCTTATGGAAAACCGAGTATGAGCCGTAGAGTGGACCCGGATAAGTTGAAACAGCGGTTGGAGAGCCAGGTCAAACGGATGAACCAGGCCGAAAAAGACCGTCCCACCCTGCTGGCCCAAACAGCTTACCTGGGGGTGGTGGGGTTTTTGTTTGCCTTGCCGTTGGTGACGGGGGCCTACCTGGGCAACTGGCTGGATAGTCGCAGCGATGGATATTCTTCCATCTGGACCTTAAGCCTGATCGCCGTGGGACTCATCACCGGGGTGGTCAACGTATGTTTGATGATGCGGGAGTGAACCATGGAAGAAACGACTGAATGGATTGTGGCTGGGGTGGCCATCTCTCCCCAGGTGACCACCACCTGGGGCATCATGTTGTTTTTGCTGGTTCTGGGGGGGCTGGCCGCCTTTCGGGCGGTTTCTCTGCCGGGGCGGTATCAATCCATGATGGAAGGGGTTTTGCTGGCCATTGAGGATGCCGTTGAGGGGGTTTTGCCCGGCCGGGGGCGGGAGTTGATGCCCCTGGTGGCCACCCTGTGGTTGTTTATCGGGGTGGCCAACATGGTGGGGTTGGTGCCGGGGCTCCACTCCCCCACCGCCCACCTTTCGGTTACGGCGGCCCTGTCCATCGTGGTGTTTACCGCGGTCCATTATTTTGGCATCAAAACCATCGGGTTGCGGGCCTACCTGCACCATTACATGACCCCCAGCCCCATTTTGCTGCCGTTTCACATCATCAGTGAACTCACCCGCACCCTGGCCCTGGCCATGCGGTTGTTCGGCAACATCATGAGCCTGGAAATGGCCGCCATGATGATCCTGCTGGTGGCCAGTTTTCTGGCGCCGGTGCCCCTGCTTCTGCTGCATATTGTTGAAGCCCTGGTACAGGCCTACATCTTCGGTGTTTTGGCCATGATTTATATAGCCGGAGCCATCCAGGCCCAGCAGATAAAAAGACCCACAAACAAGGAGTGACAAAGATGGAAAACATTGTGATTTTTTCTACGGTCGCCGCGGTATTTGGCATCGCCTTTGGCACCATGCTGCCCGCTTTGGCCATGGGGCGGGCCATCACCCAGGCATTGGAATCCCTGGCCCGGCAGCCGGAAGCGGAAAAATCCATCACCCGGACCTTGTTCATCGGGCTGGCCATGATTGAATCCCTGGCGATTTATGTTCTGGTCATTGTGTTGATTGTGTTGTTCCGCAATCCGTTGCTTCAATACATTGTAAAGTAAGCCGACGGTTGACACGGAAAGAATCCAAGCAGGCTGAAATGGTGAAGCAGGCAAACGCGGGATGTCCGGCCATCAGATAAGGCCGGGGACCCCCCTCATCCAAAAAAAAACGCCGTGGAATTTGAACTGAGTACCTTTTTCTTTGAAATCGTCAATTTTCTGGTGCTTGTCTGGCTGTTGAAGCGGTTTTTCTACAAGCCGGTCATGGCTGTGATAGACCGCCGCAAAGCCATGGTGGAAAAAACCTTATCCGACGCCCAGGAAATCCAGGCCAAGGCCGAGGCCTTGGAGGAGCAATACAACCACAAGCTGGAAATCTGGCAAAAGGATAAAAAAGCGGCCCAGTTGTCCTTAAAGAATGAAATGGCGGAAGAAAAAGACCGCGCCCTGAAGGAATTAAAGACCCAGCTGGCCCAGGAGGAGGAAAAAGCCAAAGCCCGGATGGAACGCAAAATGCGGGAAATCACCGGGGCCGCAGATACGGCCGCCCTGGCCCTGGCCGGAAAATTTATGAAAGGGCTGCTGGGGCGGGTGGCGGGGGCCGAATTGGAGGAATCCCTGGTCCAGGTGGCCTTGGAGGACATGGCCAGCCTGGATGCGGCCCATAAGGAAAATCTGGCCAAGGCGCTGCAAACCGAAAAAGAACCGGTGGAGGTGGCCTCGGCCTATGGGTTGAACCCAACCCAGCGTCAGGCGGTGGAAACCGCCTTGCAGAAATTGGCGGGAGGAAAAGTGGCCTGCCGGTTTACCCAGGATAAAAAACTGGTGGCGGGCATCCGGGTGAGTCTGGCCCATTGGGTGATGAACGCCAACCTGCATGATGAACTGCGTTTCTTCCAAGAGGAGACCAATGCCGGAAACCGACATTTTCCCCAAAATTAGTCCCCCTCTGGCCGGTCAGGCTGGGCTGTTTGATGATTACCGGGTAGGGTTGCGGGTGGCCGAGCAGGGACGGCTGATCTCGGTGGGGGATGGGGTGGCCTGGATAGAAGGGCTGCCTTCCGCCGCCATGGAGGAGATTTTGCTGCTGGAAGACGGCAGCAAGGCCTTGGTGTATCATCTGGGCGAAAAACATGTGGGGGCTATTTTGCTGCACCAGACCCCCCATTTGACGGCGGGCACGGTGGTGCACCTGACGGGAAACCGGCTGTCCATTCCGGTGGGGGATGCCCTGCTGGGCCGGGTGATAGACCCCATGGGCAATCCCCTGGACGGCGAACCTCCCCCGGACTGCAAAACCAAGTGGGTGCTGGATGCCCCGGCCCCTCCCATCATCACACGGGATTACGTTCACACCCCCATGTACACCGGCAACAAAATGGTGGACACCATGGTGCCCATCGGCAAGGGGCAGCGGCAGTTGATTTTGGGAGACAACGGGGTTGGAAAATCCACCCTGTCCCTGGATATCATCCTCAACCAGGCGGGCAAGGATGTGTTGTGCGTGCTGGTGATGATCGGCCAGAAACGGTCCAGTGTGGTGGATACCCTGCACACCCTGCGGGAAACCGGTGCCATTGCTCACACCGTGATGGTGGTGGCCGAGGCCACCGCGTTGCCCGGCCTGAAGTATCTGGCCCCCTATTCCGGTTGTGAAATAGCCGAAAGCTGGATGTACCGGGGGCGGGACACCCTGGTGATTTATGATGACCTGACCACCCACGCCCAGGCTTACCGGGAGCTTTCGCTGTTGCTGCGCCGCCCTCCGGGACGGGAGGCCTATCCGGGGGATGTTTTTTATCTGCATGCCCGGTTGCTGGAACGATCCACCTGTTTGTCTCCAACAGCCGGGGGGGGAACCATGACCGCCCTGCCTTTGGTGGAAACCAAGCAGGGGGAGATTTCCGCGTTTATCCCCACCAACCTGATTTCCATTACCGACGGGCAGGTGTACCTGGACCAAAAGCTGTTTGCCAGCGGCTTTCTGCCGGCGGTGGATATCCGCAAAAGCGTGTCCCGCATCGGCGGCAAAGCCCAGGACCCGCGGATTATGGAGGAAGCCGGCCGCATGAAGCTGGATTACCTTCAGTTCCTGGAACTGGAGGTGTTCACCCGGTTCGGATCCCGGCTGGAAGCCTCCATGGCCCGCAAAATCCAACGGGGGCGGGTGCTGAGAGAAATGTTAAAGCAGGACCAACTGGACCCCAAACCCATCACCTTTCAGATGGCCTGGATGGTGGCCTACAACGAAGGGCTGCTGGATGATCTGACCGCCAAGGAAATACCCCGCTGGATCAGCGGCCTGGAATCGGGCCTGACCCAAACCCCGGTCAGTCTGGTGGCCCCCCGGGAACAATGGGTGAAGGCAGTCCATGAATGGCTGAAGCCTTTGATGGAGCCTGAAACCCCATGAGCGCCCGCAAGGCCCTGGAGCATCGGCTGGGCCAGTTCAAAGAGCTCAACAACATCCTTTCGGCCATGAAAAACCTTTCTCTCATGGAATTGGCCAAGCTCAGCCGGTTCACCGAAACCCAGAACCGGGTGGTCCACACCCTGGAAACCGTGGCGGAGGATTTCCACAGCCATTTTCCCCGGTTTCTGCCCCCTGCCGGTCCCCATGCCCCCCTGTTGTTGATCGGCTCTGAACGGGGTTTTTGCGGGGATTTCAACGAGAAAATAGAATTGGCCATGGAGGCCCGTTTGGAGGAACTCCCCCAGCCGGAACCCCGGCTGATTGTGGTGGGGCGCCGCCTGGTTCAAAGACTGGAGGGGGACCCCCGGCTGGTGGCGGCCCTGGACGGCCCCAGCGTGATTGAGGACCTGCCCGCCACCCTGCTGAAACTGGTGGAAACCCTGGAACAACTGGCCCACCGCCACGGGTTCAACCCCATGGCGGTCACGTTGATCCACCATCAGGTGGGAGAAGAGTTTCTGGATGAACCCCTCCCAAACCCTGCCCCAACATCCAGCGGGGCTGACGCCCCCGGCGTCCAAGCGGTCCAAAAGGATGAACCCCCTTCCGGGGAATCCCGGTCAGAAGATTTTGTGCGGCTGTTCCGCCCCGTGGACCATTTTTCACGCAGCCAACCCCGCCACCCCATCCCCCCCCTGGTGCAAATGGACCCCGGGGAATTCCATGCCGGATTGGTGGACGAATACCTTTTTGCCGCCCTGCACGGGGTGTTTTACACCTCCATGATGGCGGAAAATCACCGCCGGATGCAGCAGATGCAGGCCGCCTTGCAACAAATGGAAAAAAAGATTGCACAGTGGCAGATGCGTCTCAACAGCCTGCGTCAGGAGGAGATCACCGAGGAAATTGAGGAAATTATGTTGAGCGCCGAAGCCCTGCTGAAAAAACAGCGGCTGGGGGCTTAAAGTCTGTCGCAGCAATCGCTCCCCCGATTGTTTCCTACCCAGGCGCCTACCGTCTTCGGGGGTCAAACGCCTTCAACAACCCCTCCCCGATAAAGGTGATCAACACGATCATCAGCACCAGCACCCCAAAGGTGGTCAGGCTCATCCACCAGGCTTCCACATTGGTTTTGGATTGGCGCAGCAGCTCGCCCAAAGACGGGGTGGGGCTGGGAACCCCCAGATTTAAAAAATCCAGGCTGGTCAGGGAGACAATGGCGCCCGTCACCCGGAAGGGAAAAAAGGTGATGACCGGGGTGAGGGTGTTGGGCAGGATATGGCGGATGACGATTTGCCAGTTGGAAACCCCCATGGCCCTGGCCGAACGGACATAATCAAAATTGCGCCCCCGTAAAAACTCGGCCCGCACAAAGGCCGAAAGGCCCATCCAGCCGAACAGGGAAAGCAAAATGACCAGCAGGGTGATGCTGGGTTCAAACGCGGCTGAAAGAATAATCAACAGGTACAATTCCGGGATGGATGACCAGATTTCTATCCCCCGCTGACCCGCCAGGTCCAGCCACCCCCCGAAAAACCCCTGCGCCGCCCCCACCAGGATGCCAATCAGTGATCCGATAAACGCCAGGGCCAACCCAAACAACACCGACAACCGGAAGCCGTAAATCAACCGGGCCAGCACATCCCGCCCCCGGTCATCGGTGCCCAGCCAGTTTTGGCCCGAAGGGGGGCTGGGGGTTGGCTCCCGCAGGTTGAAGTTGATGGTTTCGTAATCCCAGGGAATGGGGGGGTAAACCGCCCAGTTGTCTCCCGCGGTGATTTTTTGCACCATGTAGGGGTCCCGGTAGTCGGCCTCGGTGTCAAAATCCCCCCCGAAGGTGGTTTCCGGGTAGTTTTTAACCAGGGGAAAATAAAACTGTCCCTGATAGCGCACCACAATGGGGCGGCTGTTGGCCAAAAAATCCGCGGCGCCGGTCAGCACCACCAGACCGCACAACACCAGCAGGCTGATATAAGCCCGCCGGTTCACCCGGAAAGCCCTCCATTGTTTGCGGGTTTCCTCACTGGGGGTCAACAGCCCCTTTAACCGGGAAGGGGGTGTGGGTGTGTTTTGATCCATGGCGTTTATTTGGGCGATCCTTCAAAGCTGATGCGGGGGTCCACCCACACCAGCATCATGTCCGAAAGCAGGTTGCTGGCCAGGGCCATCAGGGAAAACAAAAACAGGGTGGCCATCACCACCGGGTAATCCCGGCTGATGATGGATTCGTAGGAAAGCAGACCCAGCCCGTCCAGGGAGAACAGGGTTTCTATCAGCAGGCTTCCGGTGAAAAACATGGCCAGAAAGCTGCCCGGCAGCCCCAGCACCAAGGGGATCATGGCGTTGCGCATCACATGTTTGAACAGCACCTTGTTTTCGGCCAGCCCCTTGGCCCGGGCCGTCACCACATATTGCTTGTGGATTTCCTCCAAAAAGGAGTTTTTGGTCAACAGGGTCAAAGCGGCAAAACTGTTGATCAGGTAGCACAACAGGGGCAGCGCCAGATGCCACAGGTAATCCGAAATTTTTCCAAGAGCCGAAAGCTGCTCAAAGTTGTCGGAGGTCAGCCCCCTTAAGGGAAAGACCGACCAAAAGGACCCCCCCCCGAACAGCACAATCAGAAAAATGCCCAGCACAAAGCCGGGGATGGAATAAGCCACCAGGATGAACACGCTGGATGCGGCGTCAAACACGGTTCCCTCCCTCACCGCTTTGTATATCCCCAGGGGGATGCAGGTCAGGTACACGATAAAAAAGCTCCACACCCCCAGAGAGATGGATACGGGAAGTTTTTCCTTGACCAGGTCCACCACCTTTTGGTGGTGGTAGTAGGAATCGCCGAAATCAAATGTGGCCAGCCGCGCCAGCCAGTTCCAGAATTGCACATGGACCGGTTGGTCAAATCCGTACAGGTGGTTTAAATAGGCCATTTGCTCGGCCTCCATTTCCGCCCGCATCACGTTGGAGCGGCCCGATTGAACCCCCTGGGCGCCTCCCTCCCCCCCCTGCTGCTGGCTTCTCAGTTGGGCCATCATCCGCTCCACCGGCCCTCCGGGGACCGTTTGCAGCACCACAAAAGTGGTCAGGATGATGCCGAACAGGGTGGGCACCATCAACAAGGTCCGTTTGGAAAGGTAAATCCACATGGTCAGTGCTTCACAGGGAGGTTTTGGGCCATGGCGCTTTTCAGTTCACGGGCTTTGGCGGCATCAAACCACCAATAACTCAAGTAATCAAACGGATTGTAATACAAAGGCAGCCGGGCGGGGTGGGAAAATTTGTTCCAACAGGTGATCCGGTGCACATCAATAAACCAGTTGGGAACCAGATAATGCTCGTGCCACAATACCCGGTCCAGGGCATGGGTGGCGGTGACCAACGCATCCCTGTTTTTGGCCTGGATCAGCTTATCCACCAGATCGTCCACCGCCGGGTTTTGGATGCCCATCATATTGCGGCTGCCCGCCACATGGGCCGAGGAGGAATGGAAGTAATCCCGCTGTTCGTTGCCGGGGGACATGCTTTGGCCGAAGGAGACCACCATCATGTCAAAATCAAAGTTTCTGGCCCGGTTTTCGTAAACCGATTCATCCACCAGTTTTTGGTCTGTTTGAATGCCCAATCGTTTGAGGTTGACCAGATAGGGCTCCACAATCCGCTGAAACCCCTGCTGAACCAGCAACACCGTAAACCGAAAAGGACGGCCCGTTCGGGTGTGGGTCAGCACTCCGTGGGCCACCTTCCAGCCTGCTTCTTCCAGCAGCCGTTTGGATTCTTTCAACCGCTCCCGCATGGAGCCGAACCCGGTCCCCAAGGGCTGGGGCGGGGTGGTGAACACCTCCGGGGGAATCTCTTTTTTCCACGGGGCAAGCAGCGCCAGTTCCCCCTTGGAAGGCAGCCCGGTGGCGGCCAGATCGGAATTGTCAAAATAGGAATCCTGTGCGCTGTACTGGCCGTAAAACAAAGTGCGGTTGGACCATTCAAAATCCAGGGCCAGGGCCAGGGCCTTGCGCACCCGCCGGTCCTGAAACAAAGACCGGCGCAGGTTGAACCCGAACCCCTGGATTCCGGCATTGTTGCTGTGGCGCAGACGGTTTTTGACGATATACCCTTTATCCCATTTTTCCCCCGCCACATCCAGGGCCCATTGTTTGGCGGTGTTTACATACAGAAAATCGTATTCTCCCGCTTTCAGCCCCTCCAGCAGCACGGTGGAATCCTTGTAAAATTTTACCCCCACTTCATCCAGGTTGTACCGCCCCCGGTTGACGCCCAGTCCGGCCCCCCAATAATGGGGGTTCCTCCGGTAGCGGATGAATTTGCCAAACTGGTAGTCGGCCACCAGGTAGGGACCGCTGCCCACTGAATGGGTGTTGAAATCCCCCTGAAAATTCCCCTGGGCGTAAATATGTTCCGGCAGGATGGGAATATCCCCCGCGATCAGGGGCAGTTCCGGGTTGGGGTTGGAAAATTCCAGGCGTACGGTTAACGGCCCCAGAATTTTGACCGCCTGGATGTCCTGATAGTAAAACCGAAACACGGGAGAGGCATCCGGCCCCCGCAACACCCGCAGCGAAAACGCCACATCCCGGGCAGTCACCGGGTGGCCGTCGGAAAACCGGGCGGCCGGGTTGATCTCATAGGTGACCGACAGTCCGTTATCCGCCACCCGGATGGTTTTGGCCAGTAGCCCATAACGGGAAAACGGCTCATCCAGCGAAGGGGCACTCAGGCTTTCAAACATCAATTCCCCCAACATCAGTGGGGATCGTCCTTTAAGAGAATACGGGTTTAGTTTGTCAAAACTGCCTTCCACCCCCAGGGTCATGCTTCCCCCATTGGGGGCATTGGGGTTGGCGTAATCAAAATGGGTAAATCCGGCGGGGTATTTTAATTGGGCCCTGAGGGCGATGCCGTGAGTTTGAATGGCAGAGCCATGGGTTTTTGCAGAGCCTGGGGGCGGGGAGGCCGCCGCAGGAGCCATCCAGCCTGCCGCAAGCCACACCGCCAATACCTCTGCTGCGGCAATCCAAACGGGTGTTCCCGCCGTCCGGGCAACGGCCCGCCCAAGGCGGGCAATCAGGCCGCCCGGTTTGGGGGGCAAGGGGGGGAGACGTTCAGGGAAGATCATGGTGTGCCGGGGGAACCCTGGGTTCGGTTGGACTGGGGTGGATGCGGGAAAAGCGGAAAGACCTGTGTGGTTTCTCCGCCAAGTATTTCTTTCCCCCTATTACCTTTACCCATCCCGGAAGCGGGTGACAAGCACCGAAGAAGAAAAAACGGCGGCCCATCGCCGGGGGGTCCACCCCCCCAGGGGCCATACAAGGGCCGGGGGTGAAGCCCCCCACCTTTTGGTTTCCCATCGGCCTTTCCTGGGGTACACTGTTACCCGGTGAGGCCTCTGCACAACTCGTTTTTTCCCATCCCCCTGCCCCCTTCCCAAAGGGAAGGGGGTTGATATGATTGGGGGCCTGCGGCCCCCAATCCCCCGCGTTTTTATCAAAACGGGAGCTTGTGGCAGTTATGCAGAGGTCTCCCGGTATGAACCGGACAACGGTCACCTGAGGCCCACAGGATGACCCCCCGACGGAAACCCAAAGGGTGATTCATCGGCTTTCCAATGCGATTGTGGGACAACACGCCATGCCGCAATACAAAGTGGAATTTTCCAGAGAATGGTTGACCGGCCGTTGGGGGTTTGTGGACCGGGTGATGACCCAGGCGGGGGCCAAAGCCACCGATGAATCCCGCCTGCAACACGCATGGTTGATCAACTACAAAGGCAGCCCCCAGAACCTGGGGCGGTTTCTGGCCCAGGAGCTAAACATCCAGCGCAAGGATTTTTTAGCCGTGGGGTCCGTGTTCAACATTGTGGGGCTGGACCCCCTGCCCCCCCCCGCACCCAAGCCCAGGGGCTTGGAAAACCGGCTGGGGGAGCGCAAGGCCCAGATCGCCAAAGCGGAAGCCCGCTTAAGCCGCAACAAACCCCGGTAATCCCTTGCGGGCAAAAGGTGTCCGGTCAGGATCCCTCTTCCCCGCCCCCCCTTGGGGGGGAAATCCATCAAACCCTCAACCTGAAGACATTCATGTTCATGCAAACGTTTCGCCGGATTTCCCGGTTAATCCTGCTGCCGGGTCTGGCCCTTGGGCTGGGTGTGCTGGCCCCACTTTCTTTTTCCCCCTCCCCGGTTTTGGTCGGCCAGGCCCTGGGACAGAATCCCACCGCTCCCCTGGAGCTTTCCGGGACCTACAAAATAGAATCCTGGAAAAACCGGGAACAATCCCACCTGTTTCATTTTTTCTACCTCAACAAAGACGGCACTTTTCTGCTGGGTGCCGAATGGCCGGGGTTTGAAACCACCCGCATCGCGGGGAATTGGAAGGCTGAGGGGGACAACCTGATGTTAACCGGCCATGCCAGCGTAAAGACCAACAAAGGGGAATGGCAGGCGGAGTTTCACCGCGCTTTCCACATCAGTACTGCCGGGCAACAGGCAAAACTGACCCCGGTTCCGGAGAAAAACCGGTTTGGAATGCTGGGCTGGCCGGACAGCTTCATCCGCTCCAGCCCCAAGCCGGAGCCCAATCTGCCCTCGGGTGAAATCCCCGCCGATGAGGCCGGGATTGTCAAATTGACCGCCAAATACCGGATGTAAATCCAGCCAAAGGCGTTCTCTTTTTTTCACAACCCCCTGATGGTGACACTTCCATGAGCAACGGTCTTTTTCTAAGACGGTTAAAAAAAGAGATGCCGGGCTGGGTGGCCCTGGGACTGTTGAAAGAATCCCAGGCCCGCACCATTGAATCCCACGCGGCCTCCCAGGGGGGCGGGATGACCATCCGGGTGTCCTATGCCTTTTATGTGATGGGGGTGGTGCTGTTCGGCGGCGGGGTGGTTTTGTATTTTGCCCACAACTGGGCATGGATGGCCAAGGCGGTGAAACTGGCCATCCTGATGGGGGGGCTGACCCTGACTTACCTGCTGGCCGGGTGGGCTGACAGCCGCATGACCCGTCCGTTTTTAAAGGAGGCGTTGCTGCTTTTGGGGGTGATTCTGTTCGGCGCCAACATATTTCTCATCGGGCAGATTTACAATATCAGCGACCATCCCCCCAACGCCTTTTTGTTGTGGAGCCTGGGGGGAACGGTGGTGGCTGTGCTGATGGGGTCCCAGGCGGCTCTGATGGCCGCTCTGCCCGCCGGGCTGGTGTGG
>JAOUFO010000169.1 GCA_029858165.1 Deltaproteobacteria bacterium
TACGGTCTCTTAAGGTTTGCAGGGTTTCCACCAGTTTCGGATGGATCAGCGTCATGTGGCATCCCCGGTCCCCGCAATGGCAGGCAAACTCTCCGCTGGAAAAATTCCGGCTCAACGGCAGGTCGTCCCCTTTGGAAAACAACCACACCGTTTCCCGGCGGGACCCCCCTTCCAAAAAAGGGGGCTGGGCCATGGGGGCTGTTTCTGACTGGCTTATGGTTTCCACCTGGCCCCCTATTTTTTCCGGTCGGTTTGATACACGGCCACAGCCTGGGCCACGGCCTTCAACAGCAACGGCAGCAGACGGGTTTGGGGGCCCGGCATCACCAGGGCCACCCCGCTGACGGCCATCCAGAATTCACTATTGGCAAACAACTGCGAAATCAATTCCATGGCGTTATTCACTCCCCATCAGGTTTTTCAGGTTTTGGTACAGCGCCGCGGCCCCCAGCAACAGAGGACCCACCAGCCACAGGCTGAACATCTTGCGTTCCAGCCCCTGCACCCTTTTATCCATCCCGTCCAAATGGCTCTGGCCCAGGGCCAGCACCCGCTCCATGGATTCCACCTTGTTGCGGGTAACAGCCACATCCTCCGCTATCCGGTCCAGCCGCATTTTGTGATATTCATCCATGCGGCCACCCCCCGATCAGATACAAAGGGGAACAAATGTTCACCTTATATCCCCTAAAAAAAGCCGGGATTCCGGCTGGATCATTTTCAATGGATGGGCTGTTTTGTCCCACCCACAACTATATTATGGCATGCCCCCATCAGGGATGCAATAATTTAGTAAACATTTGTACACTTTTTTAAGGATGGCGGGATTCCCCCGCCCAATGAGACACCCCGGAGGGTCCGCAATAAAAAACCGCCCCGTGGAAATCATCCAGGGGGCGGTTTTTTAAGACCAATGACAACGGCTGGGATTACAGGTTGCCGTACAGCATGAAAGCGATCACCAGGCCGTAAATGACCAGGGATTCAATCAGGGCCAGGCCGAGAATCATGGGGGTGAAGATTTTGTTGTAGGCGTTGGGGTTGCGGGCAATCCCGGCAACGGCGTTGCCGGCGGCAATCCCCTGGCCGATACCGCCGCCCAGGGCGGCGAAGCCGATGGCGATCCCGGCCCCGATGGCCAGACCCATTTTGGTGACGTCACCCTCCATGGCAAACACGGGAGCGGCGATCAGCATGAAGGAAAAAGTCAACATCAAGCGCATGAATTTGTTCATTGGATTTATGCCTTATACTTTCTGGCCCCAAGGGGGCTATTAGTGGGGATGAGACAGCGCGTCTTGGAAATACACGGCTGATAACAACACAAAAATAAAGGTTTGCAAAAAAGCCACAAGCACACCCAGCCCCATAAACGGGATGGGCAGGCCCAAAGCGATCAGGGTGCCGAACATGGCCACCACTTTGTGATCACCGTACATGTTGCCAAACAAACGAACCGACAAGGAGACCGGCCGGACCAGATTGCTTACCACCTCAATGGGAAACATCAAGGGGGAAAGCCACCAGATGGGGCCCAGGAACTTCTTGACATAGGCAAAACCGTGGGTGCGGATGCCGATGATATGGGCCGTGATAAAGATCACCAGGGCCAGTGTGATGGTCACATTAAACTGATCGGTGGGAGGGGCAAATCCGGGAATCAACCCGATCACGTTGTTCCCCAGGATAAAAAAGCTGAAGGTGGCCAACAACACAAACAGTTTGGGGATGGGGTGTTGCACAATCCCCTCAAAAAATGCGTACATCCCGGCCAAGGCCCATTCTATCAGAAAGGAGAGGGTGACTTTTCCGGTCGGCTCCACCATTTTTTCCCGGCGAAAGCGGTATCCGGCAAAAAAGGCAAACAAAATCAGCAATACCGATACAATGACTGCATTGGTCCCCGCCACCGGGTCTATGCCGTACCCGGCCAGCAGGTGGGCCAGAGGTTCAAAGGCCATGGGGCCAAAAAGGATTCCGTGTTCCATATCAGATTCAGAGGTGTTGAGTGTAATGGCTGAAAACCGGGAACCGTTTTTATGGATCAACGACGGTTCAGGTTTTGATGTTTGTTTTCAGTTAAAGCTTCTTTTGTTTGGAACCCGCCAGCACAAAAATAACCGCCGACAAAGGCAACCCCCCCAGCCCCACCATGATTCCGTAAGGGTTCTGGTTGTAATGGACAATGGCCTGAAACAATACCAGGGCAGTCAGCCCAAACCGGATTCCGTAGGACAAACTTAACCGTAGGCGGAACCGACGGGCCTTCCATCCGGTGGAAAGGATGGATTTTGTCCACAGGGTGTTGATGGCTACAATCAGACAACCTAACAATACACCGGAAGAAAAGTCAACCCCCTTCCATCCATAGGCCCCCAGGACCAACCCGGCAGACACCGCTGCGAGCAGCAGAAAAAACCGGTTTACCGCCTGGAATCTGATTTTGCTGTCGGGTGCATTGTCCAACCCCATGGGGTTCCTTCTCACAAACAAGGGTTATTTATCCTTCATTTCCCTTTGCATCTGGCGGATCATCCGAAAGATGTTTCTGGCGGCCAACAACAACCCCAACAACAATCCGGTCAGCAACAGCCATGGGGCGGTATCAAACCTGCGGTCCAGATAGCGGCCCAGAAACAGCCCCCCCAGGACCGTCACTCCCATTTCTATCCCCATGGTGGAATACCGCAGGTACACCATCATGCTGGAATCTTTGTTTTCCATGGATTCCCCAAATTGAACCGGCGGTTTACAGCCGTTTCAGCACCTTCCGGGCGGCCTGAACAGTTTGGTCCAGGTCCTCATAGCTGTGGGCGGAAGAGACAAACCACGCCTCAAACGCCGAAGGGGCCAGATAAATGCCTTCTTCCAGCATCCCACGGAAAAACCGGTTGTAGGGGTCTGCTCCCAGAGCCTGAACCTGGGAATAGTTTTTGACCGGGACGGCGGAAAAAAACACCCCCATCATGCCGCCCCGGAAAAGGGTGGTCAGGGGGATGGCCGCATCCGATGCCGCCTGGGTCAGCCCCTCCATCAGCCGTTGGGATTTTTTCTCCAGGGATGGATAAAACCCATCCGCCTGAAGGGTTTTCAACATGGAAATTCCGGCGGCCATGGCCACCGGATTGCCCGAAAGGGTGCCGGATTGATACACCGGCCCCAGGGGGGCCACCTGTTCCATGATTTCCCGTCGTCCCCCGTACCCCCCCACCGGGAACCCCCCCCCGATCACCTTGCCAAAGGTGGTCAGGTCCGGGCGGATGGAATACAGAGCCTGCGCGCCGCCCAGGGCCACCCGGAATCCGCTCATCACCTCGTCAAAAATCAACACAGCCCCTTCACGGGTACACACATCCCGCAGGCCGTTTAAAAACCCCTCCTCAGGCAAAATCATCCCCATGTTTCCGGGGACCGGCTCCACAATCAAGGCGGCCACCTGCCCCTTATGGGCGGCGAACAGGGCCTCCACCCCCGCCAGATCATTGAATTCAGCCAGCAGGGTGTCCTGGGCCACGCCGGGGGTCACTCCGGCGGAATCGGGCACCCCCAGAGTGGTGGCCCCGGACCCGGCTTTGATCAACAGGGAATCCACCGCCCCATGAAAACACCCGGCGAATTTGATGATTTTCTGGCGGCCGGTATAGCCCCTGGCCACCCGCAGCGCCCCCATGGTGGCCTCGGAACCGGAATTGACAAACCGCACCAGTTCTATGGAGGGCACCAGAGCCTTGACCATTTCGGCCAGAACGACTTCTGATTCGGTGGGGGCGCCGAAAGAGGTGCCTTTTTCCAGGGCTTCCCTGACAGCGGCCAGCACCTGAGGGTTGGCATGCCCCAGAATCAGCGGTCCCCAGGACCCCACATAATCAATAAAGCTGTTGCCATCGGCGTCCGTTATCCGGGACCCTTTGCCGGAAGCGATAAACAAGGGTTGGCCCCCCACCGCTTTAAACGCCCGGACAGGGCTGTTCACCCCGCCGGGGATGGCCTTTTGAGCCCGGGCAAACAGATCGGATGATTTGGAAGTGGTCAGCACAGGGGTTTTCGGTTCCATGGGTGGTGTTTGCGGAGGATGGGCCGGGGTCAGCCCACGGTCAGAAATGGTACACAAACCGGCCGATCAACTGCACATTGGTTTGGGTGTGGCCATCCGGCACGATATAATCGGTATAGGAAAAAGCCGGTCCCTGGTAAAAGATATTGCCTTCCAGTTGCAGTTGCAGGGCCTTGTGAATATAAAAGACGGCCATGTTGTCCCATTCCGTCCCGATTTCAGTGCTTTGCACCCCCAGGGCGGGATCCCCAATCGGAACCGGATGGTTGCGGGTCAGCTTGAACACCCCGGTGTGAAAGGCCTTGCGGGATTCTCCGGGACTGTCCCAGTCCACAAACAGCCCCACCACACGGGTGTTGTTGATGGAATGGCCCAGACCCCCCCCATCCCCCACATCCGAATCCCGGCCATTGAAATAATAGCGGGTTCCCTTGTAGGTGCCGGGGGAGATTTCGTAATACCCCACCATGTTTCTGAGATATCCCCCCTCGCCGGCAATGTATTTGTCTCCGGTGGCGTTCATGGCCCGCAGGCCGCCTCTGACTTCATCCCCCTGGAACCCGATTTCGGTTTCCATGGCCACCCCCGATATGTTTTTTTCCACCACCCGGGTGCCGTAGGACGGGGTGCCCACCGGCTGGTCGGTGGCCGGATCAATATACAGAT
>JAOUFO010000170.1 GCA_029858165.1 Deltaproteobacteria bacterium
ATGATTCCAGACATTGCCTACCTGAGGGACAGGTACCCCCCCGGTTGGCGCAAAACATTTTACATGGTGCTGGCCCTGGGGTGGCAGGGCACCCCGGGCCAGGAAAAGGTGTTGAACCGGGCCATTGCCATCATGGCCATCATGGTCATCCCCATTGCCGTATCGGTCCATACGGTGGTGTCGTTTGTGTTTTCCATGACCTTGCAGCCCATGTGGCACTCCAGCATATTCGGCCCTTATTTTGTGGTGGGGGCCATTTTTTCCGGGGTGGCCTGTTTGCTGATAGTGATGGGGGTTTTGCGCAAGGCTTTTCATCTGGAGGATTACCTGCAACCCATCCATTTCAGTTATCTGGGGTTGTTGCTGTTGGTGTTTGTGTTGTTTTGGGCCTATTTCACCTTTGCTGAATACCTGACCGCGTTTTATGGGGATGAACCGGAGGAAATGCGGGTGTTCTGGGCCAAGTGGACCGGCCCCTGGGCTTTGGGTTTCTGGGCCATGGTGGTGTGCAATTTTGTGATTCCCCTGCCCCTGCTGGCCATCAACCGGTTCCGCACCATCGGGGGAACCATGATCGCATCGGCCTTTATCGTTATCGGCATGTGGCTGGAGCGGTTTATCATTGTGGTGCCCACTTTGGCCAACCCCCGCCAGCACATGCTGCCCACGGGCAGCTATTGGCCCACCTGGGTGGAGGTGGGGCTGATGATCGGCTCCTTCGGGTTGTTTGCCCTGCTGTATCTGGTGTTCAGCCGGTTTTTCCCCCTGGTGTCCATCCATGAGGTGCGGGAAGGCCGGGACCACACCGAAGACATTGTGATAGAACGGGTCCGCCGCTATACCATCGGCCAAGGGCGGATGCCCGGATAACCCGGGCGGATGCCTGGAAACAGCGGATGGCCGGATAACACCGGCGCAAATCATTGACGCAAATCATTGACGCAAAGGTACCCCATGGCAAAATCCATCCAAACCAGAATCTCAGAAGTCCGGCAAAACATGCCGGATGAACCACCCTATATCTTCAAGTTGCAGGTGTTGCTGGGGACCAGTTTTGTGGCCTTCGCCACATCGGTCATCATCTGGGTGGGCCGTCTGTTGTACATGTCTTTCTTTTTAAAAGACAAACAATCGGCCTCCATGGGCATCGCCCTGGTGGCCATCCCGGTGTTTCTGGTGTTGGTGGGGGTGTACAACTATGTGTTTTGGGGAATCATGCTTGGAGGGCGGAAAAAATAATTCCTCCTCAACCCCCGCCCAATCCTTGGGGCAGGGTTTGGATAAACTCCCGGATTTCATCCCGCACCCGCCGGTAACAATCCAGTACCGACTGCTCATCCTGTAACCCCCGCGCCAAAAAAGGGGGGTCCTCAAATCCCACATGCACCACCCTGGTTTTGGCCGGAAACACCGGGCAGACCTCATGGGCATGGCCGCACACCGTCACCACCACATCCAAAGCCAGGGAGACCATCCGGTCCACCGTTTTGGATTCCTGGGCCGATATATCCACCCCCGCCTCCGCCATCACTCTGACCGCCAGGGGGTTTAATCCATGGGCGGTGATTCCGGCGGAAAACGGAGTGATCACATCCCCCTTCAAATGGCAGGCCCACCCCTCGGCCATTTGGCTGCGGCAGGAATTTCCCGTACACAAAAACAATATCTTCAGTTTGTTCATTCCCATCTCCGGTTAAACATCTCTGATTCATCCCCAAAGCAACCCCTGCCCAAAAACGATCTCACCCCCGCTCCCAACCTCCAAGATGCCGGGTTCAAACCAATTACTGCCGCGGGGGGGTGAGCCTTTCCCTCCAATGGATCAGACCCATCAGCACCCCGTAGACCCCGCCCCACCCGGCCAGCAAAACCTGCTGAGCGGCCGGGTCCTGTCCCACCCCCCACAGGGCGGACCCGCCGGTGAGGGCCATCAACCCGTATTCCGCCAGCACGGTTTTGCGGTGGCCCCATCCCAACTGCACCAGCCTTTGGTAATAATGGGTTTTGTGGGCCACCCATACTTTTTCCCCCTTCAATCCCCGGTGGATCAGGGTGACGGTGGCATCCACCCAGAAAGGGGAAAACACCAGCAGAAACGCCCACAGGGGGGCCACCCCGTCCAGTGCCCCCCACAAACTGAACACCGCCGCCAGATACCCCAGCAGAGAAGACCCCGCATCCCCCATAAACAACCGGGCGGGGGGGAAATTCAGCCATAAAAACCCCGCGGCGGAACAGGCCGCCATGGCGTTCAGCACACCAAACACCAGGTGGCCTCCCTGCCAGCCCATCCAGGCCATCCAGCCAAACCCGAACAGGGCCATTCCCCCGGCAAAGCCGTCCATGCCGTCCATAAAGTTATACAGATTGATACACCAGACGATGAACAACAGGCTGAGGATTTCCGCGGCCGCCGGGGGCAGTGCCAGCGGAAGGCCGTCCAAAGCAGGCCAGGGAAACACCGGAGCCAACAATCCCTGGCCCACCGCCACGGATGCCACCCCCAGATGGGCGCCCAATCGGATGGGTGCGGGCAGGTGGCGCCGGTCATCCAGGTAGGAGACCCCGGCCAAAAACAACCCCCCTGCCCCTATCCACAAGGTGGAGCGGAAAGGGGGAAACCACAGTGCCGCCGCCAGCCAGCCCGCCCCAAAAGCGGCGGTGATGGCCACCCCTCCGCTGCGGGGGGTGGGGTTGTGGTGTAGGGAACGGGTGTTGGGATGGTCCAGAATATAAAACCAGGAGCCGGGGGTGGAAAACCAGCGGCTGAACCAGGCTGAAAGGGGCAGCAAAGCCGCGGCTATTCCCAACAAAAGCCAAGGGGGGGTCATAGGAAGGTTCAGCCCTGAAAATAAATGGTTTTATGCCCTGTCGGCAGTTTTTTTGATTTGCGCCGGGTGGCGGAGGAACGGGTTGCAAATCAAAAGTGCGGCCCCCAACCTCCGGTGATTTTTTTCATCCGGGAATTGTCAGGGGAATTGCAGATGGTTCATGACCGCGTTTTGCGGGTTTTAAACCACTGGGCGGTGGCCAGCAGATTCTGTTCCAGGGTCAGGGGTGGGTCCCAGCCAAGTAATTGGCGGGATTCGGACCCATCCAGTTCCAGGGAGCCTGTCAGCCGGTCCAATTCCCGGCCCAGCCCCACCAGCCCGAACCCTCCCCGCAGCGCCCCCAGGGTAAACGGAAACATCACCGGCCGCCGCCCAAGGGCATCCCCCATCTTGTGCAACAATTCCGGCGTGGAAATCCCCTCCCCCTCAACCGCCAGAAACGTTTTTCCGGTGGCCTCTGGATGGGTAAGGCACAAAGCCGCCAGAAACGCCAGGTTGTCCACTCCCAGCAGGTTGCGCCGGTTTTTCACATTGGCCAGGGGCAGGGGCACCCGCCGCCATACAAGCTTCATCAACCGCAGAAAATTGCCTTTCACCCCCGGCCCGTACATCAGGGGCGGGCGCAACACCACTCCTTCCAGTTTACTTTGGGCGGAGACTTCCCACAAAGCCTGTTCCGCCTCCCATTTGGAGACGGCATAAGGGTCCTGGGGTGCCGGGGGGTCGGTTTCTTTGAACGGGGTTTCTTTGGTGGCCTCTCCGTTTACTTTGACCGTGCTGAGCAACACCATGCGCCGCACCCCCGCCCGGGCCGCCTGGGCCGCCAGATTCCGGGTCCCTTCCACATTCACCTGACGAAACGCCTCCAAAGGGTCCCGGCTGCGCTCGCGCATCACATGCACCCGGGCGGCCAGATGCACCACTCCATCCACCCCGTCCAGGGCGCCTTCCCAACGGGTGTGGCCGGTTACATCCCCCACTTCCACCTGTTCCACTCCGGCCATGGATTCCAACCCCCCCGGAGGGTGGACTCTGTCCAGGTGGCGCACCGCGGCCCGCACCGATACCCCGGATGCCGTCAGTTTTGCGCATACCGCCCGGCCCACAAAACCGTTGGCTCCGGTCACCAGAATTTTGGTTTGCTTTTGACCCATAGGATTCAGCGTGTGTGGTTTGGCAGTCGGGTTGTTAAATTTTGGGGGGCAGCAATCCCTGGTACAAAGCCAGGGTGAGGGCCACCACTTTTTCCACCGGGAATTCCTCCAGGGCAATGGCCCTGCCGGCTTGGCCCATTCGTTCCCGCAGGGGGGTGTCCCCGATCAGGGTTTCCAACGCGTCGGCCAGGGCCAGGGCGTTTTTCACCGGCACCAGCAGGCCGTTCTGGCCGTCCCAGACCACCTCACGGCAGCCCGGCATATCGCTGGCCACAATCGGTTTTCCGCAGGCCGCCGCCTCTATCAGCACCTTGGGCAGTCCTTCCCGGTAGGATGGCAGACACACAATATGGGCCTGATGAAACACCTGGGCCATATCCTCCCGGCGGCCCCACCATTCCACAATCCCATCGGCGGCCCATTGTTTCAACTGATCCGCGGTCACCGAGGAGGGGTTTCCCGGGTCCGGGTCCCCCACCAAGGCAAAACGGGCCTGGATGCCCTGTTTTTGCAGCCGTTGTGCAGCCTGAATGAATTCTCCCACCCCTTTATCCCACAACATCCGGGAGGCCAAAACCACCAGGGGCGGCCCGGCGGCCTCTTTTTTCGGGGCAAAGGCTTTCATATCCACCCCGGAGCCTTTGATCATCAGGGCCTGGGCCGGATGAATCAACCGCTTTTGGACAAACAGTTTCAGGTCATCCGGATTCTGGAAAATCGTGCGGGAAT
>JAOUFO010000005.1 GCA_029858165.1 Deltaproteobacteria bacterium
GATAGGCTACTGCGGATTGATTGGGGGAATTCCTGCCAACAACCATCCCCCGTATCATGAATCATTCCATCAACATTGACAGCAACCCCGGCCAAACGACATCACCGGCCTGAATATGGAGAAAACCACCATGGTAAAAGTTGGAATTAACGGGTTCGGCCGGATTGGCCGGAATGTGTTGCGGGCCTCCCGCGGAAGGAAGGATTTTGAGATCGTTGCCATCAACGATATCACCGATGCCAAGACCTTGGCTCACCTGCTGAAATATGATTCCAGCTATGGCATTTATCCCGGCACGGTTGATTTTGAGGAAAACGCCCTGATCATTGACGGGAAAAAGGTGACCGTATCGGCAGAACTGGACCCGGCCAAACTGGCCTGGAAAAATGTGGATGTCGCCATGGAATGCACCGGGCGGTTTCTGACCCGTGAAGGGGGCGAGAAATATCTGGCCGCCGGAGCCAAAAAAGTGCTGTTTTCCGCTCCTTCCAAAGGAGAGGATATCACCGTGGTGTACGGGGTGAATTTTGATGCCTACGACAAAACCAAGCACCAGATGATCTCCAACGCTTCCTGCACCACCAATTGTCTGGCCCCGGTGGCCAAAGTGTTGCATCAGACCTTCGGCATCAAGCACGGGCTGATGAACACCATCCATTCCTACACCAATGACCAACGGACCCTGGATATGCCTCATTCGGATTTAAGGCGTTCCCGGGCCGCATCTCTTTCTATGATCCCCACCTCCACCGGAGCCGCCAAGGCCATCGGTCTGGTGATTCCGGAACTGAAAGGCAGGCTGGATGGGCTTTCCGTTCGGGTGCCCACTCCCACCGTTTCCATTGTGGATATCACCGCCGTGGTGGAAAAACCCACCACTGTGGAGGAAATCAACTCCGCCCTGCAAGGGGCCGCCAACGGTCCTTTGAAGGGCATCCTTGGATTTTCCATGGAACCCCTGGTTTCAGTGGATTACAAAGGCAACCCCCATTCATCGGTGGTGGATGGCCTTCTCACAACCGTCACCGGCGGCACTCTGATTAAAGTGCTTTCCTGGTATGACAACGAGTGGGGGTTTTCCAACCGGATGGTGGATGTAGCCACCCATCTGTTGTAACCTGCCGCACACAAATGAGGCACCGCATCCGGTCTTTCCGGGGCGGTGCCCGTTTTGTCTCCCATGACTCTCCGATATACCCGTAACCCTTTTGTCCCCCTCCGTGTTGTGCTTCGGTCCGGCACCCTCTTGTTTACATCAAACCAATCCGGTCTGTGGGTATGGTTGTGGTTCCCATTGATCAACAGCCTGTTTTGGTCCCTGGGCAGGTCCAGCCCAGCCTTACAGGCGCTTCATTTTGTTTTGTTTTACGGGTGTGGAATGGCCTGGGTTACCCGCCGGGCCATGGGCCGGTCATCCTGGCCCCCCCTTCGGCAAACCCTGAACCGCCCGGCAAGAGGCATCCTGGAAGGGTTGGGGGGGTTTTGCCTGTTTTTGGGTCTGGCAGAAATCGCCCGGTGGGTCTTCCCCGGCGGAATGTTTTCTCCACCTTTTCCCTCATTTGCCGGGGCGGGTCTTTCCGGCTGGGAGGTTGCGGCCGTTGGAGGAGGAGGTGCCCTGGAAGAATGGATTTTTCGGGTGATATTTTTATTGGGGTGGGTGGGAACCGCCTTCCCCCAGGGGAATCCCCCCCGGTTGAAGCCCCCCATCTGGCGGACCAAACCGGCCATTTTGATCTGGAGCAGTTTGTATTTTGCGGGATTGCACCTGCCCCAGGGGTTGGGGCAAAGCGGGTTGGCCGGGGCGGGGGGGATGGTTCTGGGAGGGGTGCTGCTTTGGCGAAAAAACTACTGGACGGCGGCCACGGCCCACCTGCTGTTTAATATCTGGCTGGGGTTGGGAGTTCACTGAAACCCATCGGCCCCAGAAGGCTTCAGGCCTTCATCAGGGGGTTGGGAAACACCCAAAATCTCCATCCACTTTCACCATTTGTAACGCGACAAAGCCACCCAAAACAAAAAAGGGGCCAGAGGCCCCCTTTTTGACTCAACCGTTTCCGTTGAATGTTCCACCCATTGAAAAGACCATGAAGGGTTGTCGCTTAAAACAAATATCCAATCCCCACATTCAACAGGGTGCCCCCCAGGCTTTTGACCGGCTCTGTGGCGCCGCCCAGCGATGGGTTGGACAAATCCAATACCCGGTACAAAAATCCCAAATCTATAAAACTTTTGCCATTTACATAGGACCAGAAAAACCCAAGATTGGCCACGGTATCATAGCTGGCGTATGCCGGGGCCGCCCCCGGAAACACCGTTTGGGCCTGACCGATCCCGATTTCAAAACGGGTGGAACCGGTAAACATCATGGCCAACCCCACGGTTTCCATCAGGGATTGTCCCAACACCGGAACCGTTGTTCCTTTGGCCAGGAAGTTCAGGTTTTGTTTTTCCGATTCAAAAAACAGCAGAGAGGACTCTCCTCCGGGAAAGTTGATCCTAAAAACCGAACTGCCCCCCTTGATCCGGGAATCAGACCCGTTCAGGGTCCGGTAGCCGATTTCAAACCCCACCGATGAATTGAGGGGAGTGCCGCTTCCCAGACTGAAGGATGAGGTTTCCGCAGGTGGGGTGACCGGTTGTACCTTGGCTTTTTGAGCCAGCACCCCTGAAGGGAACAAAATCACAACACCTGCCACAATAAGCCATCCGCAACATGCCTTCACTGAATTTTCTCCTGAGAACCGGTTTTGTGGACGGTTCTGTTTGAAAGAACCGTTTGTTGAATCCCTCAGATTAAGCTTTTACCACGAATCTAAAAAAATTGAAAGATGTTTTTGCTTTGTTTTCAATCGGTTAAAAAAAATTGGAGGGCTCGCCCCATCCCCGTAAGAAAACCTGGTTTGAGCAGGAAAGCCGGGAAAGGGAATTCCGGCTTGTTGGACCGGCCGCAGGAATCACCGCCCAGTCACGATGTCCGGTCAGAGGATATTTTTTGGATGATCCCGCTGGTGGACCGGTTTTCTTTCAGGTTGATCAACCGCACTTCCCCCCCCCATCCGGTCACCAGATCATGCCCCACCACCGTATCCACGGTGTAATCGGCTCCTTTGGTCAACACATCGGGCTGTATTTTTCCAATCAGGTCCAGCGGGGTGTCCTCCTCAAAAATCACCACATAATCCACCGCCGCCAGAGCCCCCAACACATGGGCGCGGTCCTCCTCCTGAATCACCGGCCGGGCGGGCCCTTTCAACCGACGAACGGATTCATCCGAATTGATCCCCACAATCAGCACATCCCCTTGTTTTCTGGATTCCTGGAGGTATTGGATATGGCCCGCATGGAGCAGATCAAAACAACCGTTGGTGAACACGATTTTTTTGTTTTGCCGGTGAAGAGAGCGGGCCAGTTCCTCAATGTCCTGGAGAGTGTATAGACGGAAAGGGGATTCCTCATAACTCAAAATTTCAGACAAAGAAACCGTGGCTGTCCCCAGTTTGCCCACCACAATCCCCGCGGCCAGATTGGCCCACCGGACACAATCAAAAAAATCCACCCCGCCAAACAACAGGCCGCTGAACAGACTGATAAAGGTATCCCCCGCCCCGGTCACGTCAAACACTTCGCGGGCCTGGGCCGGCAACAACTGATGGCCTCCTGCGGCTTTGATGGCCATCACCCCCTTGGCCCCCCGGGTGATGCACACCATATCCAAACCGCAATCCTTCATCAGCCTTTCTCCCGCCTTCAGGGCATCCGATTCAGAAAGAATCGGCATATGGGAGGCCAGGGAGGCTTCATGTTCATTGGGGGTCATGCAGGCCGCCCCTTTGTATTTGCTGTAATCCATCCCCTTGGGGTCCACCGTCACCAGTTTGCCCCGGGCCGAAACCAGTTTTACCAGCCCCGCCATCAACTCCCGGGTGATCAACCCCTTGCCGTAATCGGATACAATCACCCCGTCATAGGAATCCAGGACCCCCTCCAACCCGGCCAGGATTTTCTTTAATTCGGCATCTCCCAGGGGGGCCACCCTTTCCCAATCACAACGCAACATCTGCTGGTGATGGGCCAGTACCCTTAGTTTTACACCGGTGGGACGGGATGAATCGGCAAACACCAGACTGGTATCCACCCCCCTGTCTGTCAGCATCTGTTTCACCTCCCGGCCTGAATCATCCACCCCGATCAGGCCGCACACCCCCACCTTGCACCCCAGGGCCGTCAGATTGTTCACCACATTGGCCGCGCCCCCCAGGCGCACCTCCTCCCGCCCCACCTTGACCACCGGAACAGGGGCTTCCGGCGAAATCCGGCTCACATCCCCCCAATAATACCGGTCCAGCATCAGGTCCCCCACCACCAGCACTCTGGTTTGCTCCAACCGCTTTAAAGCCTCTTTCACTGGGTTTCAATCCTTGTGGGCAATAGGTTTTTTTTCTCTATCCTGGGGTTGTGCGCCCCCTTCAAACATGTTGCACAGCCGGTTCCCCTAAGGCAATGAGAAACCACTTGCAGAAACCTCTCCATAAAGACCCCATCGTCCCTCCCCGCATTGCGGCCCAGCGGTTTGAGGTGTTAGATTGAAAAGATGAACCCATCCGCCCGGCGCGACTCCAACCTGTTGGAGAGGTTGACCATCACCGCTGGAGATTGGGTTTACCCTGATCACCCATTTAGACCCCAAAAAGAGGATTCATGATTGTCCGCCGCCTGCATTCTGTTTTTCCCAAGCCCGGTTTCATCCGTCCGGGTTCTGGTTTTCTGTCCCTGGTTTTCCTTGGGCTGACTGTTTTTGCTTTGTCCTTCCCATCGGGAGCGTTTGGGGGGGAGTACGATAAAGAAATTGAGGCCATGATGCGGACCTCCAAGGCCAGGGCGGCCATTGTCAGGGAAATCAGCGCCTCCGTGGTCAATATCAGTGTGGAAAAAAATGTAAAAACCCAGGGGACGGCTCTTCCAGAACCGTTCCAGGATGAATTTTTCCGCCGCTTTTTTCAGCCCCGGATGAATCCCAGGGAATTCAAACAGCAGGGGTTGGGCAGCGGGGTGATTGTGGATGCCAGCGGCATCATCCTGACCAACAACCATGTAGCCGGGGATGCCGACGTCATCAAGGTGAAACTGAAGGACGGCCGGGAGTTCAAAGCCACCCTGATCGGCACTGATCCATCCACCGATGTGGCGGTGATCCGGATTAAGGGAACAAATCTTCCCTCGGCCAAACTGGGCAGTTCGGATGAAATTGAGGTTGGGGAGAGTGTCATTGCCATCGGAAACCCCTTTGGCTTGGAGCAAACCATCACCGCCGGGATTGTCAGCGCCAAAGGGCGCTCCGGGGTGGGGGTCACCGATTACGAGGATTTCATCCAGACTGACGCCTCCATCAATCCTGGTAACAGCGGCGGCCCCCTGGTGAACCTCCGGGGAGAGGTGGTGGGGATCAACACGGCTATATTCTCCCGCAGCGGCGGAAGTCAGGGCATTGGATTCGCGATCCCCATCAAAATGGCCTCATCGGTGATGAAATCCCTGATGGAAACCGGTTCTGTGGCCCGGGGGTTTCTGGGGGTGGTAATCCAGGATATTTCTCCTGATCTGGCGGAGGCCTTGGGAGTAAACCCCCATTCAGGGGTTCTGATCGCACAGGTGGGCCCAGATTCCCCCGCCAAAAAATCCGGGATCCAGGATGGGGATATCATCACCGCCTTTAACAGCAAGCCGGTGACCAATTCCAATGGTTTGCGCTACGCGGTGGCCGAGCTAAAGCCAGGCTCCAAGGTCCCGGTGGAACTGATCCGGGAGGGAAAAACCATGACCCTGATGGCCCTGGTGGGAAATCAACCCGGCAAAGAGGTCGTCAAGGCACCGAATGGAAACAATGAAAAAACAACGGGCATCCTGGGGATGACCGTGGCTCCCCTGGACCAGGTGCAGGCCAAAAACCTGGGGTATTCCGGGTTGAACGGATTGTTGGTGACTCAGGTGGCCCCGGGAGGCCCCGCCTTTGAAGTGGGAATCCGGCAGGGGGTGTTGATCATGGAGGTCAACCGCAAACCCATCCGTTCGGTATCCGATTTTAAACGAGAGGTCAAAAAAACCCCCAAGGGGAAAAAAATTCTGCTGTTGGCCCGGGAGGGTGAAAACAGCCGGTTTTTGGTCATCGCCAAACCTTAAAATCTTAGGGAACCCCATGGCTGGGTTTAAGGTTGTTGGGTTTTCGTTGAGGAGGAACGGGCAAAGCTGTCCCACACAAACAGCATCACTCCAATGCTGATTTGAATATCCGCGATGTTGTTCACAAAAAAACTGGTTTGGTAAAACCGGAAATGAAAAAAGTCGGTTACGGTTCCAAACCACGCCCGGTCCATCAGATTGCCGATGGCTCCGGATAGAAGAAGCATCAATCCCCAGGTGGCGGCCTTCCCCATCTCTTTCTGGTGGCGGACCCAGTACCAAACCATAAAACCCACCGCCGCCACCGAAAAAAACACCAGCAGGGGACGGCGCACCGGATCGGCCAGGTCCCCCAAAAAGCTGTAACTGACCCCCTTGTTTTCCACATGGGTCAAATCCAGCAGGTTGGGAACCCAGGGAGTGGTGTGGTATAAGGGGATATGGATTCGGACAACCCATTTTGGGAGTTGATCCAGAAAAATCATCCACAGAGTGGTCATCCAAAAAGCAACCGGGGACATCACGGGGGGTTTCATTTTCAACACCGATGGTGGACTGTTTCCAGGGGGTAAGATAAAAACCCTACCTCCTGGCTGTCCGATTGGCAAGGGATCCCGGCGGTAAAACAACCCCGCCACCCCATTCACCCGGATGATTCCACCGGACCCAGCGAGGCCGCCCATGAATTGGAAAGATATTTTTACCAAGCCCCAAGACAATCCCCAACCGATCCCTTTTAATAACCGGCGACGGGGCCTTCCCCTAAAAAAACTTACCCTTTGGGCCGGAGTTTTGGGATTGGGGTTATTTACCGTGTATTTGCTGAGTGTTCAAAACACCCTGATGAGCAATATCTCCCTGCCGGATTCCAAGCCGACCCCCACCGTTTTGATGACCCATGTGGTGATCCAGCGCCATTCCAACGGCAAGTTGGATATGGAATTAACCGCCGATACCGCCGTGAACAACCAGACCGGCAACCAAACCTATTTGAACAAGGTGTTTTTCCAAATCAATCAAACCCCTTCGGAACCAGGACCCCCGGTGCGGTTGACGGGTCAGGCGGAAAAAGCGGTTTTGGATAAGGGGACCCTCTCCCTTAAAAAGAATGTGTTGTTGAAAAAAGGGAATGACACAGAATTCAAAACCGAATTGATGGAATACAACCCCGCTACGGGAAACATCACCGCTCCGGAAAAGATATGGTTCAGGGACCGGTCCACCATTCATCAGGGCCACGGGATGGTTTATGCCGTGAAGGATGATCAACTTTCCATCAAATCCCCCATGGTTTACCGGTAAAATCCGTTTTTCCCAGTGGGTGCAAAGAAAAAATCCCCATTTATTTTGCGCCGGATCATCCTCGGACCAAACCCATTCGCCTTTGATTTCACAAAAAAAAAGCCCGGATGGGAACAAACCCATCCGGGCTTTTTTATTTGCATCTCCACCAAAACAAACGGTGGAGAGAAGGGATTACATGCCTTCGGCCGGAGCGGCGGCAGCATCAGCAGCCGGAGCGGCCGCATCAGCGGCGGGAGCTTCGGTGGCGGCGGGTTCACCAGCGTTTTCAGCGGCTTTTTTGCAACCGGAAAAGCCAACCAGCGACACGGCCAGAATCATGGCGGCCAACAACAGATTGAAACGGGACATTTTATTCTCCTAAGGATTGAGTCCGCGCCCTGACCTGTACCCCCTTATGGCTGCGGGCTCAGGCCGGTTTTTTGGAACGACTGACGCGGAATTGGCACCTTTATATCTTCAATTCCTAAAAAATTCAACACAATTTCCTCATTCCGGTCCTTCGGGTCACAGGGGCGGCAAAACAACCTCCACCTGCTGATGTAGAATCATTTCAACAGGGGAAACCCGGGCCAGACAAGCCATCACCTCCACCCCTTCCGCTACCGCCCGGCGCAGGGCCTTTCCATAGACCGGGTCCACACGGTCTGCCGGTAAAAACCGAGAACAATCCTCCCGCTGGATCACAAACAACATCACCGCCCGGTGGCCCAGCCCCGTCTGGCAGGACAGCTCAGCCAGGTGCTTTGTTCCCCTTTCGGTGACCGCATCCGGAAATAAGGCTGCCCCATCGGCAGCCAGGGTCACGTTTTTCACCTCCACATAACAGGGGGGGCGGCCTTCTTTTTCCAACAGAATATCCACCCTGCTCCCTGTCCCATAGGCCACCTCCCGTCGCAACCGGGTGTATCCGGCCAATTCCGGAAAAACCGGGATTTGGGCCGACGGGCTTTCCCCTCCCCCGGTCAAAATCGCCTCCTGAGCCAAATCATTGGCCCGACCTGTATGAACCCCCACCAGAGTGTCCCCGGCCCGGACCAATTCCAGGGTGTAAGCCAGCTTGCGCTTGGGGTTGTCACTGAGGGATACCCAAACTTCACTGCCCGGATCGCTACACCCGGTCATGCTGCCCGTGTTGGGAGTATGGGCGCGGATTTCCCGGCCATCCTTTAAGAGGACATCCGCCAAAAACCGTTTGTACCGGCGAAGCAATACGCCTTGGATCAAAGGGGTTTCAAACTTCATTTTTCTTTATCAACGCTCCGTATAACCCCATCCGGTCCTGGCCGGGAATCATCTGAAAATCCCCCTCTCCGGTAATCAACCCGGCAGGGTCCGCTTTCAATCCCGGCGGCGGGGGAACCTCCCGAAAAGAAATCCGGGTGAATTCTTTGTTTTCAGTTAAAAACCGGTTGACCACCCCCTGGTTTTCCTCGGTTTCCAAAGAGCAGGTCATATACACCATCACCCCCCCCGGTTTTAACACCCTGCCCGCCTCCAAAACCATTTTTTCCTGGAGCAGGCTGTAACGGGCCAGATCAGCCTCCACCTTGCGCCATTTCAGTTCAGGGTACTTGCGGATCATCCCGGTGCTGGAACAAGGAACATCCAGCAGCACCCCATCCAGACAGCCGCTGGATACCGGCAGTCGGGCACCATCCCCCGCCGCCAATGGGGTGTGTGGGACCCCCAACCGGTTCTGATTTACCCAAATATCGGCCAGCCGTCCCGGATGGAGGTCCATTCCGGTCAGTTCCAACCCGGCTGCGCCCCGGCCCGCCAACAGGGTCAGCTTTCCCCCGGGGGCGGCACACGCATCCAACACTTTCCCCTTCAGCAAACCGGCCACCCAGCCCATCAACACCTGAGAAGAGACATCCTGCACATAAAACAACCCGTCCTGAAACGGTCGGGAGGCCAGCAACCCCAAGGTCTGACCGGAACGCAACGCCCCTTCCAACAGGGGGTGAGGTTCGGTATGGATGGCTTGGCCCTCAAGCTGTCTGGCAAGATTCTCCGGAGTGACACGGGTGGTTTCCACACGGAGGGTCACCCCCTCATATCGGTTGTTTGCCAGACTGATCCCTTCCGCGGCCTCCCTGCCGAATTGTTTTTCCCAGCGGGCAATCAGCCAATCAGGGTGAGATGTGCGGATGGCCAGAGAAAATGAGGCCTCCTGAGGCCACCATTTTCCTTCCCCTCCCGTTCCCTCATCCCCCGGTTTCTCTCTGCCGGGAGAAAAGGGACCGGGCTTCAATTCCCTTTCGGCTTTTCTCAACACTCCGTTCAACCAGCCTTTGGCCCGGCCCGCCCTTAAAAATCCGGCGGCCTCCACGGTTTCATTAACGGCAGCATAGGCGGCCACCTTATCCAGAAACCGCAATTGGGCCAACCCAAGCAAAACCAACGCCCTGACGGGCCGGTCCAGCTCCTGATGCCCCCTGCCGGAAAACAGCCGGGCTATCTCATCCAATAAACGCAGATGTCGGATCGTGGTGCGAACCAGATGGACATACAGGCGGCGGTCCGCCTCATGGGTGATCCGGGGAGGAGGGTTTTCGGAAAAATCCCCTCCGGCCAAAAAAACCATGAGCGCCTGGGCCGCCGCCACCCTGACCGATGGGTTGGCCTCCGCTTTGAAGGGTTCCGGACCAGATTTGCCTGATCTGGGGGGCTTTGCCGCGGATTTTGGGTTGGGGGGGTTGGATGCCCCAGGTCCGGGTTTGGGGGGATGATCACGGCCCGGAACAGACTCTGGGGAAAGGGACCCCCTTGGTGGGGGAGCCAGGTGTGAGGGAGGGAGTGATTGGCCGGAGGATGGATTTTCCCCCTTTTTTTTAGGCATGCTTGTTTGTCAGGCGTGGGCTGATGGATCGGCCAAGCGAATGGCCGTAAGACTACTGAGAGGTGGAAAACAAAAGTTTGCGGCTGTCCATGGTGGTATCGGAGCCAAATTCCCAAGCCCGCACATACAAAAGAGTGGGCGGCTTTTTTACACGGGTAATAATTTTTACCGGTTGTTCAAATTTCTTTGTTTCCTTGGGGGCCAGCACAACCACCCGGTCGCCTCCCCCGGCTTCCAGAATGCCCCAAAACACATCCAACGCAATCCTTATAGCCAGTCTTCGGGAGGTGGGGTTTTTCAATTCAGTGATCACGGTCCCTTCCACCTTTTTGCGCTTGGGGACCATTTCAACCATTCCCATGATTTCCTGGCCGTGCTTGCGCCAATCTCTGGGGGAAAGGGTCTTTCTCAGTTGGGCATCTATCTCCCCAGCAGATGCAAAGTAATTTTCCCGCAAAAACCATATCCGGTTGATGGTGCCGGTGGAAATATCCAAATTTTGCAGAATATCAAATGCCTGGCTGGATACAGTAAATTTTCCCTCCTTGTCCTCCTCATAAGGGACGGAGCCTTTCTGGATGGCAAAGGAAACTTTTTGAATCATGCCCTTTATATCATTGGTTTTTCCCTTTTTTTCCCCTGAAATGGCATGCATGACCGCCACCGACTGGGAATAGCCCTGATTATCCCCCTCCCTCAACCTTTCGGACCATAAAAAAGGCAAATCATCCAACACGCCAAACCGGGCCATAAACAAAATCAACGGCTTCCGCTGGGCGGGTTTGGCCTCCCGCAAACCCTGATACAAGGCCAGCCTTGCACTTTTTGGCGCCGCCCGCATTTTATCCAGGGTCACCAGCCGGTCCTCAACATCGTTGCCCATCAAAGCAGAGGCCCATTTCCTGGCAGAACCATCGGAATCCCCGGTGGAAGGCTCCTGCCCCCAAACCATGGAGAAGTTAAACAAAATCAATACCAAAAGGGTTATCCATCCTGATCTAACCAAAATGCTGTTCATCCATCCCATGGGTGTGTTCACCTGTCCGGCAAGATTAAAGATTGATTCAGAGGTTGAGACCTCTGCACAACTCGTTTTTTCCCATCCCCCTGCCCCCTTCCCAATGGTAAGGGGGTTGAACTGATTGGGGGCCTGCGGCCCCCAAACCCCCGCTTTTTTATCAAAACAGGAGATTATCAGTAGTTATGCAGAGGTCTCAGGTTGAGATTCAGGCAGATTCAACTACAAATGCTGCCGGGGAATTTCCGGGCCTATGGTCCGGGCCCATGACCGCCCCACTCAAAACCTTGGATGGGTTGACTGAAATCCCGGCAAAACCCCTTGACCTTTCCAATTAATTGGGTAATAAATTATTGTTCATGTTTATTACGGGTTTTACCATACCCCGCAAGCAAACAACAACAAGTCATCCTAAAGCAGGCCTCCAACCTGAATATTTTACCAAACCGGAAATTTTCATTTCCCGATAGTGACAACCATCCGGGAATATGGGATTCTTGTTAGGGCTTTTGGTTTTGCAAAAGTCAGATGGTTCGTTCCTTGGGGTTTTGAAAAAAGCCCGGTCATTCGTTCCTTGGAGGGTCTGTCAAGACCGTTCAAACACAGGGGCCACACCCCCGCACCCTTATTGAAACAATATGAAAACGGTTTCCATTAGAAAAGAAGAATTGCTCCCCGGCGGAAAATACCCCCCCCAATGGCTTTTGGTGGATGCGGAAGGCCAGACTCTGGGACGGTTGGCCTCACAGGTGGCAACCCTGTTAAGGGGAAAACACAAACCTCACTTTACTCCCCACCTGAGTACCGGGGATTTTGTGGTGGTGGTCAACGCGGCCAAGGTAAAACTGACCGGCAACAAACTGAAGGATAAATTCTATTACCGCCATACCGGGTTTCCGGGAGGGGTAAAGGCCACCAATGCCGAAAAACTGTTGCAGGATAAACCCACCGAGTTGTTCCGGCAGGCGGTCAAGCGGATGCTTCCCAAAAACATTTTGAACCGGGAAATCCTCCACACCAAACTTAAAATTTATGAGGGGATGGATCATCCCCATCAGGCCCAGCAACCCCAGGCCGCCCACCTGTCTAAAAACGGGTCCCGATAGACCGAGGGCTGGCTCCTCAATTTTTTCCCCCTTTTTCAAAAGGGGGCCCGGCGGGTGGAGCAAATAATTTTTTTTATTGTTCCCAATTTTAAGACCACACAACCCATCAAACAGGCTCTCATGGCATTGGCGCAATACTACGGAACCGGCCGCCGCAAAAGGTCGGTCGCCCGTGTTTACCTTCGCCCCGGCAAAGGAAACATCCAAATCAACAAAAAATCCCTGGAAGACTATTTCGGGGACCAGGCACAACATTATCTGGTGCGTCAGCCCCTGGATGCCACCAACACCCTTTCCCACTACGATATGTACGTCACCGTAACCGGCGGCGGCATTACGGGCCAGGCCGGAGCCATCCGCCACGGAGTTTCCCGTGCGTTGTTGGAAGTCAATGCCGAGGAGTTCCGCCCTTTGCTGAAAAAAGCCGGATTCCTTACCCGGGATGCCCGTGAAGTGGAACGGAAAAAATACGGCCAACCCGGCGCCCGCAAGCGGTTCCAGTACTCCAAACGTTAAACCGCACCCAGTTGCTTCAAGGCAGTGTTGATCCCCCCCAGCAAATCACGGGCGCTAAAAAAAGCGTCCGTGATTTCTTGTTTTTGGCAGTCTCTGGACATCCCGTGCAGATGGACCCCCGCCAAAGCGGCGTCCAAGGGGTCCACACCCTGGGCCAGAAGCCCCCCGATCACCCCGGTCAAAACATCCCCCGTGCCGGCTGTGGCCAGCCCGGAATCCCCGGTGGTGTTGATAAATCCCCCCCCATGGGGAGAAGCCACAACGGTACCCGCCCCTTTCAACACCAAAACCACCCCCCATTCTTTTGCCAGTTTACAGGCCACCCTGGCCCGGTTTTGCTGGATCAGTTCCACATCCAACCCGGTCAGGGCGGCCAACTCTCCCGGATGGGGAGTGAGAATGGTTGGATATTTCCGTTTTTTCAACAGGTTGGGGTCCAACTGATACAATCCGTCCGCATCTAGGACCAAAGCCATTTTCAGCCCCTGAACCATCCGGGAGGTAAACTCCACGGTGGCTTTTTGACGGCCCAGCCCGCAGCCAAGAACCGCCGCGGTTCGGTTGGATGTCATATCCAAAAGGGGTTTCACCTGTTGCGGTTCAAAAAAATCCATCTCCACCCCGGGGGTGGAAAAAGTCATCAATTCGGGAGCCTGCTCTAAAAAGCGGTCTCTCAACCCCAAAGGAACCGCCGCCGTCACCAGACCGGCCCCCGCCTTTAATCCCGCATAAGCCGCCAACCAGGCCGCCCCTCCCATCCCGGCAGAGCCGCAGACCGTCAGCAAATGGCCAAAACTCCCTTTATGGGCGGCCGCCCCCCGGCTGGGGAGAACCTCCCTGACGAACTCCGGGGTGATGCGCCACAGAGAGGGGGCGTTTTTATCCCAATGAAGCGGGATGGAGATATCAGCAATGTGAACCTCACCGGCATATCCGGCTCCAGGGTGCTGGTAACAGCCCGGCTTGGCCAGTTGCAGACATATCGTGTGGGTGCAGCGCACTGCCGCACCCCATACCTTGCCCGTATCCGCGTCAACCCCCGATGGAATATCCACCGCCACCTTCACCCCGGCGGGAGAGCGGTTGACGGCCTCCGCCAGTCTGGCCCACACCCCATCCAGGTTTCGGGCCAGCCCTGTGCCAAACAAGGCGTCCACCACCCCGTGGGCCTGCCCCAGAACACTTTCCACCTCCTGCCAGTTGTTTCGGCAGTCCAGGGTGGGCCCAAACCGGCTCCAAACCTCCATGTTGGCCAGACTATCTTTGCCTTTGGGCACCCCGGCCACCACCACACTCACATCCATGCCCCGGTTTTTCAACAACCGGGCCACGGCAAAGCCATCCCCCCCATTGTTCCCCACCCCGCAACACACCACCACTTTTGCCTCTGAACCGGCTTGAGGCAGCCAGGATTCCACCCCATGGGCCACAGCACCGGCCGCGTTTTCCATCAACAGCCTGGCTGGAATTCCCATGGTTTTGATTGCGTGACGGTCCATCCGCCGCATTTCATCCACAGTGGCCAGCAACTCCATCCTGGATAGATGCGAAAGTCGCGCAGATAGCGGTAAGGGAGGATTCGGCATGGAAGCCCCTCTTCAGTGGGGAACGTGGAACCAACAGACAGGGTTTTTTAGGCCTAAGCTTAAGCTGAAAAGAGGCGGAAGAACAGGGGGAAAACATGAAAACCGGTTGACCGGTCCGGGGAGGAATAAAATGAGACCTCTGCATAACTGCCAAAAGATCCCGTTTTGATAAAAACGCGGGTGATTGGGGGCCGCAGGCCCCCAATCATATCAACCCCCTTCCCTTTGGGAAGGGGGCAGGGGGATGGGAAAAAACGAGTTGTGCAGAGGCCTCAAAATCAGACAAACCGTCCAGGTGGGATCAATTCTCCAAAACCGCAGTGGTGGGTTCTTCTCTGGAGGCCCGGCGGATGACCGAAATCACTCCCAAATTCAAATGTTTGGCGGGCTTAACGGTCACAATCATCCGGCTTGTCGCCATATACCGGCTGTCTGATATCTGGAGGGTGTGATTTCCTGTAGGCACACCCATAAACTGAAACACGCCGTCTTTGTCTGTGATAGCGGTCCCGCCGTTGGGAGAAAGCATGACTGTAATCCCCTGAGCGGAAGTGCCATCCGGATGGACCAGCCTGCCCGCCACTTTTGACCGGGCCATGCGCAGGGTTATCCCTTTAAGACCCTTGTTCCGCCCGGCCACGATGGAAATGGTGGTCTGGTAGGGATCATATCCGCGGACATTCACCGAAAACAGGTATTTGCCCGGAGGAATTCTCTCCACGGTAAACCTCCCATCCGGGGTGGTGACAAAGGTTTTTCCGGAGAGTTCAAATGTGGTGGATCGTTGGCTGTATTCGGAGGGAAACGAAACAATGCCGGAAACGGAACCGGTTTTCACGTCTCTTTCCGCAAGATGGGCTGAGTAAAATTGAGCCGGGATGGAATCAGCAAACGCCATCGGTGCGGATAGAATCATCAGCCCCAAAGCCGCGGCCAAAACCGGACGAATCCCCAATATCCGTTTAAACACCATCTGGCACCCCGCAAAAATCAAAATGAATCCATTGAATATCCACCGGAATATGGCTATTCCCCTTTTTCACCCAAACATTTGATTAAAAACAGTTTCAAATCGGTTGAATCACTCTTGCTCTTTCGATGCACCGGATTCAGCACGGCATAATTCTGCGTCATCCTGGCGTTGCCGGATCACCCTGCCCTTGTCCAAAGGCACCTATTCATCCTGTCCATGGAGGTACTATGGGTTCTGATGAATTGTTAATACCAAATAGTCCTAGCAAAGTCAATGCCTTTGGGGGCTAAGTATTGGTTTTATTACACATCCGGTTCAGAAAAAATCTCCCAATCCCGGTTTTATGATAGTCTATGTTTATGTTTTTTTTAGGGTTAATTTTTAATCGTTGATTTGTCTGCCCGATGTTTTTTTTATGTCACTCAGGTTTTTCCTGATGGGGAAGATACACCAGAAACACCGTTCCACCTGCTTTTGGGGAAGTATGGCGGATGAATCCATGGTGGGAGCGGACAATCAGATTGGACAGGGACAACCCCAATCCGTTGCCTTTTTTCCTGGTGGTAAAAAAAGGGGTGAACAGGCGGGGGATGTTTTCCGGCTTTACCCCCGGCCCGTTGTCCTTTACCTCCACCAAAAAGTATGCCGGGGCCGGTTGGTGGGGTTTTTCATCCAACTGCCAGTTGCCCATGATGCGGGTTTCCACGGTCACCTCTCCCTGGGGCAGGCAGGCATCCACCCCGTTTTGAATCAGGTTTAAAAACACCTGATGCAGCCTGTCCCTGTCCCCCAGGATTTCCGGAAGAGTGGGATCATACAATCGGGAAATCGTCACCCCGGGGTTTCCATTGGCGACAAACCAAACCACCGTATCCAACAATTCATGAAGGTTGAACAAACTTTTGGAAAGCGGAGGCTCCCCCCCTTGTTGCAACAGGTTTTTTACCAGTCTTTCCAGCCGTTCCAATTCTTTTAGGATCACCGTGGGGTATTCCCGGGTTTCCGGGTCCGATTCCACCTGACGGGCCAACAACTGGGTGGCCCCTTTGATGCCGCTTAAAGGATTTTGCAGTTCGTGGGCCAGCCGCCCCACCATCACCCCGATGGATTCAGACAATTGCCTGTCCCGCCCGGCGGCAGCCAGATATTCCGCCTGGGACTGATCCCAAAAACTGACCACAGCCTGGTCCACCGGTTGATCCGCCACCAGCAGCGGGTCCACCTGCACATGGAGAATCAGAGGTGAATCCCCGTCCGCTTGAGGAAAAATCCAGCCGTCCAAAGTTGCCGGGACCTCCCCCTCAATGGCCTGAAGGATCAGGTACGCCACCTTGCTGCCCGGTCCAAACAATTTTTGGGCGGATTTTCCCCTCAACCCGGCGGGAGACAGCCGCCAAAAGTTTCCGGCGGCCAGGTTGGCCAGCCGGACTTTCATCTGCCTGTCCACGGTCAACACCGGATAGTTCAGACTGTTCAATAAAGAGTTTTCCATGCCCACCTGGATACACCTTCACATGTCCGGGGGCAAGCCATCCAGGGTTTCATATGGCCGCCCGTTGCCCATTTGCATCAAACCCCTTACCCTTGCTTGGGAAAACATCCCCTGAACTCTGTTTTTTATTTTCAAAGACCGTAAAAGGGGGGCGTGGAAGAGCCTGCTCCCCTCTATAATTTTTATGAAATGAATGTTTCCCTTTCTTTTGGATAGAGATGAACAAACCCGTTGCGATAGTCGGAGCCGGTCTGGCGGGCAGCGAAGCTGTCTGGCAGCTGGCCAGCCGGAATGTTCCGGTTTCGCTGTTTGAAATGCGGCCCCATAAGCTGACTGAGGCTCATACCTCCGGGGGGTTTGCCGAACTGGTGTGTTCCAACTCGTTTAAATCCACCAGTGATCAAAACGCCCATGGTCTGCTGAAAGCCGAAATGGACCTGCAAAACTCTCTGGTGCTGGAGGCTGCCCGGATGGCGCGGGTGCCTGCGGGCCAAGCCCTGGCAGTGGACCGACAACTGTTTTCCGCCCACATCACCCATAAGCTGAAAAGCCATCCCCTGGTGACTTTTTTTGAGGGGGAGGTATCCGGCCTGGAGGAACTGCTGCAACACCACTCACGGGTGATTGTGGCCAGCGGACCCCTCACCTCCCCCGCTTTGACCGGGGCCGTTCAAAAACTGGTGGGAAGTGAGTTTTTGTATTTTTATGATGCCATCGCCCCGGTGATTGCCGCGGATTCCATCAACCGGGAAATCGTTTTCCAGGCTGCCCGATATGGCAAGGGGGATGCGGACTACCTGAATTGCCCGATGAATGAAAAAGAATACCGGGCATTTGTGCAACTTTTGCTGGATGCAGAAAAGGTGGCCTTCCACCATTTTGAAACCGAGCGCCTGTTTGAGGGATGCCTGCCCATTGAAGCCATGGCCCAACGGGGTCCGCTTACCCTGGCCTACGGCCCCATGAAGCCGGTGGGTTTTACGGACCCCCGTACCAAAAAACGCCCTTTCGCGGTGGTTCAACTGCGGCAGGAAAACCTGGATGGCTCCCTGTACAGCATGGTGGGATTTCAAACCAAAATGACCTGGCCGGAGCAACAAAGGGTGTTTAGAACCATTCCAGGATTGGAACAGGCGGAGTTTGCTCGGTTGGGATCCATGCACCGCAACACCTTCATCAACTCTCCCGGATTGCTGGACGAAAATCTGGCCCTGAAAAGCCGGCCGCGGATTCATTTTGCCGGTCAGGTGGCCGGGGTGGAAGGGTATATGGAATCGGCCGCCATGGGGTTGTATGCGGGCCGCCGGGCGGCATTGCTGTGGCGGGATCAGCCAACGGGGGAAACCAACCCGCCGTCGGATGGCACCCCACTCCTGCCCCCGCCACCGCCCGCCTGCACCATGACCGGCGCCCTGCTGGCATACATCCTTCATACCCCGCCGGACAGGTTTCAGCCCATCAACTCCTCATTCGGTCTGCTGGAGCCTCTCCCTGAGGGAACCAAAAAGAACGATAAAAAGCCCTTGTACGCCCGGAGGGCGCTGGAAGGGATCACCCAATGGAACCAAACCATGACTGCCCGGATGGAATCTTAAGGGGAGGCCTGCGGCCCCAAAAGAAAGCCGTTGAAGCCCCCTTAAGCCGCCGCAAGGCGGATGGCGGTGCTAAAAACGGTGGACAGAGGCCCCAAACCCCGCTTTTTTATCAAAACAGGAGCGTTTGGCAGTTATGCAGAGGTCTCAAGGGGTAAAAGCCGGACCCCCTCCCACCGTCCGGCAGGTCCCGCCGGGAACAAGTTTTCTTGCTTTCAATCGTTTCAGCCATTATCATGGCTCCAAAACCAATCCCGGCTGAGGCAATCCAGGATATTCCTTGGCATAGGGCTTAATTTGCGTTATTGACGTATATTCATATTACCGGCCCGGACAGCTCCAACTGTCTCCACCCTCGGGTCTCTCCATCAACCCCATCCGCAATATCCGGAGGAATAATGGTTCTGACACACCGCATGGAAAACAACATTTGCGTGGTATCCATTGAAGGCAACATCGCCCTGGATGGCGTCAACGAGGCCAAAACCTACTTAAAACCCCACCTGGAAGACACGGCCATCAAAGGCATCCTGTTCAATTTTGAAAAGGTCAACTTTATAGATTCCTCCGGCATTGGGTTGATCGTTTCTATTTATAAAACCATGCAGCAACGGGACAGCAGGTTCGGGTTGTGCAACCTCAGCAAGAAAAACGAAGAGATATTCACCATCACCCGGCTGAACAAAATTCTGGATATTTTCCCCAGCGTTCAGGAAGGGATTTCCTCCATGAGCAAGTAGGGGGGCGGCCCTGGCCAAACCCTTGGACCATTCGGGTGGGCTATCAACCTCCCGAATGGGGATCTGTTTCTGGTAAGCCCCCACAAGCGGTCTTGTGTGCGGTTGCAACAAACCAACCCCGTGCGCCTCCCGGTGATTTTCACCCATCAGGAGGATTGCCAGCCAGCCAAAAGTCCGTAAAACAGGCCAGCCCGTCTCATCGGAAATCACCCCTTCATGGAATTCACCCTGCGGCATCCCCGAA
>JAOUFO010000171.1 GCA_029858165.1 Deltaproteobacteria bacterium
GTAGATCAGGTTCGGGTCCCGGATCGTTTTTTTGTTTTCCTGGTATATCTGAGGCCATTCCTTGGGGGTTTCCAGGTGTTGGCTACTGATTTTCCACAGGTTTTCTCCAGGTTTCACGGTATGAAGATCCCCTTCCCCCGCGGCCCGGCCGGTTTTCCCGGTGGTCGTTTCAGCGGCTTTTTCTGGGGAGCGTTTTTTGTCGGTTTGCCCCCCCCCCATGGCCGGGCCGGTGGAATCAACCCTGTCAGCGGGAGATGTCTCATTTTGACCGCCTGAGGGTTCCCCGTCTTCCGGGATGTTCTGGGAGGATTTTTCCGGATGGGTTTGTTCGCCGGGCTTTAACACCATCACACCCACCCCGATCACCAGGGCTGCTGCAGCGGCGGCCCCCACCCAGGGAAGAGGGGATGATTTTTTTCCGGGCCTGCCCTTTTTGTCGGCCTTGTGGTCGGCCTTATGGGCCAAGGGGTCCTCTTTGGAAACCGGCGGTTGACTTTGGGCCTGATCGGCCCCGGCTTTGGCTGGGCCGCTGCCGGATGCTGTGCCACTCCCCGCGCCGCTGCCACCTCCCGTCACACCTGTTGCGGCTGCCCGCTGACGGATTTCATCGGCCCGGGATTCCACCGGTTTGTTGCGTTGCTCCATGATAAGTTCCATCCGCCGTTTGCTTTCCAGCCTGCGGGTTTGGGCCATTTCAGCAGGGGACAAACGGCGGGCACCCGGACCGTCCTGGGGTTTCTTGCGCAACACCTCAATGCGCCCCAACAGGTGGTCGGTCAAATCGTTGGTCATTTGAGACAGCTTGGGGTCCTTGCCCTCCAACCGCAATTTGGCCAGGGCCGCATCCGGGATGGTGGCATCGGACAGCAACAACGAGGCGATTTCCAGATCGCTGCCGGTCACATCCACATTGGGATTCTTTTCCAGAAATTCTATCAGGCGGGCCTCCAGCATAATCCGGTTGTGAGCCAGCTGAAGGACAGTGGTGATGCGGAAGGAATCGTACAGAGACAGGTCCTCAGCCGGGGTCAGCCCTTCAAAGACATGGATGGGGGAATCCAACAATTCTCTGGCAGTGCTGGTTTTGTAGGCTTCTTTCAGGGAAAACTTCAGCTTTTTGGGGGGGATTTCCGCAATGGGGGCCGTGGACCCGGCTTCGTCATGCAGGGCGAATTCCTGGATGCCCAAGGCCCATAAATAATAAGGCAGGTTGGCCAGTTGCCGGACAGTACGCACATGAAAAACCCGGCGCAGAATCTCACTTTGAGGGTCCCCCACCCCCTGAAAACAAGTGACCGGGGCGTCCAACAGCCTGGATAGGGTGAAGGATTTGTATTCCGGCCGAACCTCGTATTCCATACCCATATTTTAAGCTCCCTTTTGGTGGGCTTTCCGATGGAAAAAGCCCCTCGGGACCCTTTCCGCCTCCATAAGGGCGGTTGGTACGCCCTTTTTGAAGTTGACCCTATCACTGTTTCATTAAAATTATCAACAAAGAAGGCAATTGCAAATTTTCTGAAATTTCCGTGATAAACAGATGCAAGGGGGGCACCCTCCGGGAAATCCGGGAATTGGGTTTTCAACCCGCTTGAGAAATCAGGGAGTGTGTTTTTGCAGAATGAGGGAATCCAGATGGCCGAATCCGGCGCTGACGCCGCTTTCTCTGGATGTGGCCAGAGAGGTGCGGGCCAGGTATCCGGCATCTTCATTCATCACCACCCGCTGGCCCTGGGCCAGCAACAGGCCGAACCGCCCGATTTCAGTGGCGGAAGCGCCCTGCTGGAGAATGCCGTCCCGCACCATCAGGGATGGGTGAGTCACCGGCCTCAGGCGGTCCATCAAAATGTAGGGGGCCCGGCTGGCGGGGGTGCTGCCTTCCAGTGCCTGGACCAGCGCTTCATCAAACAGGTTGTGGCCCCCGCCCTCCCGTTGGGGTTTCAGCACAAACCCGTCCGGGCGGGTCAGGGCCATTTTCCAGGCGGGCATCCTCCCCTGGGGGGTTTCCACCTCTTCTTCCGGGGAGTAATTCCCGGCGAAAGTTTCCGCCAGCAACCGGGTCTCCCGCTCATCCACAAACCGGGCCAGCACCCCGTTGGAAGCCTGGGGGTTCGGCCCGGAAAGCACCTGCTGTATTTTTTTCATTCCCGCCAGTTGGGCCGCCGCGGTGGGGATGGCGATGGCGGAGGATTCCTCTATCAGTTCCCGGCCTTTCCAGGCCTCCCCGCCCGTCATGTCCTCCGGCCCATACCCCGCCCTGAAATACACCAGGGCCGCCACCCGGTCCCCGATCCACAAATGGCCGTCCTTCAGGCGCCCCCCCGCTGCAATTTCATCCAGGGTCATCCGCACCAGGGGGATATCCTGCCGGGCCAGAGAAAATTCCAGATGGCGCTGGTCCAGAATGTTTTTTTCTTCCGGTTGGACCACCATCACCACCATCCCCCGGGGATGGCTGTACAGCCGGAACGCCTCCACAAACAGGCGGGTCACCTTATCCAGGGGGTTGTTGACTGCCAGTTTCCGCTCCCAGGGGGTCCCCTGGGCCAAATGGCGGTGAAGCCCGTTCACCAGCCCGGAAAGAGCCGCGTAACCGGCGGCGATGGTGTTGATTTCAATCTGGACCGGGCGGGGGGCAAGCCCCTCACGGGGAATTAAAAAATAATCGGTGCGCTGGATGAGGGCAAACAGGTTTTGACTGGTCCGCCCGTTTAAGGCCGGGCCGGAGCTTTGGCGGGCCAGGGCCAACAAACGGCTGATAAAGGGGTCCTGCCGGGCCAGGGGGGCCAGGGTTTCCTCCAAAAAGGCCGGTTCAGCCGCCACCCGGCGGATCAGTTTGTTCACCGGCCAGGAAAGGGCCGTCAACTGCCCTGTGATTTCCGGGTCCACCGGGGCAGGCAGCAGGGTAAAAGGGGCATGAACCCACCCCTTTCCGGGGTAATGCAGCATCAGGCCATGGGCCATGCAATAGTCCACGGCCTCCGCCAACCGGCCCTGCATCAGCCCGGCCGCTTGTCCGGCCAGATCCGCCTCCATAGGTTGACCTTCCGGGTTTAGGGAATCAGGATGGAATGGAATATCTGAAAGGCCTCATCCTCCGACCCATTGTAGTGTTCAAAATGGTCCACCACTTCCAGGATGGAGACATCCAGTTCCACCATCAGGTCCAAAACCGAAGCGCTGCCCAAACGGGCACCGGCCCCGTTTTCCACCACCGCCACCAGGGGGCGGTCGGTTTGGTCCCGGGGGGCTATTTTCAATACAAAGGCCAGGTCCCCCGTGGAAAGCCGCACCAGGGACCCCACCGGATACACCCCGATGGAACCGATGAAATTATCCAGCATCAGGTTGTCAAATTCGGAGCCTTTCAGCTTGGCCAGATATTCCACCGCCTTGGCGGGCACCCAGTTTTTTTTGTATTTCCGACGGCCTATCAGGGCCTGATACACATCCACGATGGAGGCCAGGCGGGTGAGGGGGGACACCTGATCAAAGTGAACATCCGGGTAGCTGGTGAACAGGGTCTGGTCCTTCTTGACATGATGATAATGGGCCACATTCACCGCCGCCTTGCTCATCCCCATTTCGGTCAGAATTCTGGCCCCGTAGGTGGTGTGGTTGCGCATAATCATCATTTCCGCGCTGTCAGGCAAAAACCGCTGGGTGCTTTCCAACACATCCTTGGGCACTTCACTTTTGCCGATATCGTGCATAAACCCGGCAACCAGCACAAAGCGGGTCATCTCTTCGGTCACCGGTTTTTTGTTTATTCTCAGAATGTCAGAATAGCAGTCCTGCAAAATGACAGACATATCCACGCAATGGGCATAGGTCTGGTCACTGCTCCGCAGGCCGGCCAGGGCCTTCATGGCGGGGATGGACCCCTGGTTGATCATGTCGTCCACGGCGGTCTCCACCGCCTTGGATGAATAATTTCCGTTTCTGCCCTGATCAAACATATCCTGCACCAAAACCCGGGAGGATTCCCGCTGGGTGTGGGCCACCTCCACCTTGGCCAGCAGGGTTTTGGCTTCCACCACCCGCTCTTTGGATTTCTTTTTCTCTTCCGCACTGGCCGTATGGACCGCGGCCCCCCCCCCCGGCGAAGAGACAGGCTCCTCGCCGGACCGCACACTGAATTCCAAAAAACCCTGTTTGGCCAACAACCCCGATGAATCGGCCCCCACTTTGGCAAATTCCAGATTCTGAGGTATCTGGGTCAGGGCCAGCAGGTGATCAAAGGGCTTTATATCGGAGATGGGGATTACCTTCTGCCCGGAATTTTTCAATACGATGGCCTTGGAACCGGCCAGGGAGGTTTGCAAAAACCGGATGGTCCGTGTATCCAGCACGTTGTAATCAAAAGAAAGCTCGGATATTTCCAGAATCACCATACCGGGACGAAGGTCCCGTACCTTGATTTTTTTGGTGATCCCGTCACTTTGTCCCGCCATGTTCAGCCGCTTGGGGAGGTTTCTAAAAGAAGGGTTGTGCCAGCCGGGAAAGGCTGAAAAAGTCTAACGTAATCATTTGGTTTATTGCAACCTTTTGCCCCCCTCCTGTTGGTGTTTTCCGGCGGAATCCATATGTAATGAGACCTCTGCATAACTGCCAAAAGCTCCCGTTTTGATAAAAACGCGGGGGATTGGGGGCCGCAGGCCCCCAATCATATCAACCCCCTTCCCTTTGGGAAGGGGG
>JAOUFO010000172.1 GCA_029858165.1 Deltaproteobacteria bacterium
CCCCCCAGCCTTTCCGCCAGACGGGAAATCACCATAAACCCCATATTGTGGCGGGATTGTTCGTATTCCCCCCCCGGATTGCCCAGTCCCACCACCACCTTCATCACAAGGGATTCTCCCAAAGGGGTGGTTATTCAGCCGCCTTGGGCGCCTCTTCCGCCCCTTCCGCCACCTCGGCATGAGCTTCCTCCTCCTTGGCCCGGCCGGTGATCACCAGCACGGTGGCGCCAGGGTCGGAGGCCAACACCACCCCCTTGGGCAACGCCAGGTCCTTGGCATGCAGGTTGTTGCCGATGGCCAGCCCGCTCACATCCACCTCCAGGTATTCCGGGATGGAGGTGGGCAAACATTCCACCATCACTTCGTGCATGATCACCTGCATGGTCCCGCCGAAAGTCACCCCCACGGGAACCCCGTGAGTGCGGATTCCCACCAGCACTTTTACCTGAAGGTCGGTGCGCACTTCGTTAAAATCCATGTGGACCACCCGTTGGCCCACCGGAGTGGTCTGGACCTCTTTCAACAAAGCGTGGTGGTCGGATTGACCCCCCCCGTCCGCCTTGGAAAGGCGCAGCTTTACCAATTTGGTGGTGCCGTGCAGCTGGTTCACCATCCGCAAAGCCTCCCGCTCGTTCACCTGGATGGAAACCGGATCATGCAACCCGTAAATCACCCCGGGGATCAACCCCTTGACCCGCAGCTTGCGCATGGCCCCCTTGCCGAAAACCTCTCGCCGGGTGGCATCCAACACCAATTCGTTCGCAGACATGTTTGTTTCCTTAAAGTTTTTTTATTTGTTGCCTTACCCACCCCCCCCAAACCGTGGATGGCCCTAACGTAGGCTGGCATTGTAAAAAGCTGGCTCTATCAAAGTTTCGCCGCACCCAAAAGGGTTTGAAAACGGCAATCGGTTTGGGTTTCCGCAACCGGAACCATCTCAACCAACCTGGAAAACAGGCCGCCGAAAACCAAACCTTTCCTCACATAGCAATCTTTATATGTAAGAAGAATTTACCTCCCGGTCAACTGATATTTTCATTTCGCCTGTATATACTGGGGAATCCCCCCTTGAAAAAAACCCGGAAAACCTGAAAAACTCTCATTGCCAGGGGGAGGGGATATTCGTTAGGATTTCCTCACAGGGTGTTTTTTTTTGCGGGGCGTTCCCTCCGGAAAAAACTCACCCAACAACATTTCTGGAGTACCGGATGGCCTTTTTCCGGATTTTACCTTTGCGGTTCCACCCCAACCGTTTGGAAACACAATGATTCACCCCACCGCCATCATAGACCCCGCCGCCCGCCTGGGCCGCGATGTTTCCGTAGGGGCCTATGCGGTCATCGGACCCCAGGTGGAAATCGGAGACAACACCGAAATATCCAACCATGTCACCATCATGGGCCCCACCCTCATCGGCAGGGACAATCTGTTTTATTCCACCTGCTCCATCGGCCAGGACCCCCAGGATAAAAAATTCAAACGGGGAGAAACCCAATCCCGCCTGGAAATTGGGGACAACAACACCTTCCGGGAATTTGTCACCATCAACCGGGGGTCGGAGGCCGGCGGGGGTATCACCCGGCTGGGCAACAACAACTGGATTATGGCCAACTGCCACATTGCCCACGACTGTCAGGTGGGCCGCAACACCGTGTTTGCGGTGGGAGCCATTATTGCGGGCCATGTAACCATCGGAGATTTTGTCACCCTGGGGGGGTTTACCGCCATCCATCAATTCTGCTCAGTGGGGGAGTACACCATCACCGGGGGCCAAACCCTGATTGCCCAGGATGTCCCCCCTTATGTGGTGGCCAACGGCAACCGGGTTCGTCTGTTCGGGGTCAACAAGGTGGGGCTGGAGCGCAACGGCCTGACCCCCGATGAAGTCAGCGAAATTCAAAAAGCCTATAAAATCATTTTTCGCAGCAAGCTGCCCCAAAAAGAGGCCCTGGCCCGGGTAGGATCGGAACTGGGCGGGTCCCCCCGGGCCATGCGGCTGGTGGAATTCATTCAAACCTCAACCCGCGGCATCTGTCGTTAGCCTATGGCCTCCCTGCTGTCCGTCCCCGGATTTTCCTGGATGGGAAAAAACATCGGCATCAAGGATTCCTCCCTGGATTTCGGAGTGATGTTTTCCGCCGTCCCCTGTCAGGCCGCCGGTGTGTTTACCCGCAACAACTTTCCCGGCGCTCCGGTGGTGGTGGGAAAAGAGCATCTGGCGGACGGCCTGTTGCAGGCGGTGGTGGTCAATTCCAAAAACGCCAATGTGGCCACCGGCCCCCAGGGAGAACAAAACGCCCGGCGGGTGTGCCGGATGCTGGGGCAGGCCCTGGATATTCCCGCGGAAAGGGTGCTCCCCTCCTCCACCGGGGTGATCGGGGTGCCGCTTCCGGTGGAAAAAATAGAGGCCGCCTGTGCCGCCGTACCGGGAGAACTGCTCCCCGGCGCAGACGGGGTGGAAGCCTTCGGGCGGGCCATCATGACCACCGACACCCGTCCCAAGTGGATCAGCCGCCGGGTGGGCAGCGCCACCCTGACCGGTCTGGCCAAGGGGTCCGGCATGATAGAACCCAACATGGCCACCATGCTGGCCTTTCTGGCCACCGACGCACAGGTATCCGCCCCGGTTCTGGGGGCCATGTTGCGGCGTGTCACAGAGCAAACCTTCAACCGGGTGTCGGTGGATACCGATACCTCCACCAGCGACACCGCGGTGATTTTGGCCAACGGCCTGGCGGGAGAGGTGGATGAGGCCGCCTTTGAGGCGGCCCTGCTGGACATTTGCACCCATCTGGCCAAAGAAATCGCCAGAGACGGCGAAGGGGCCACCAAACTGTTGGAAGTACAGGTCAACGGCGCACCTGGAAAAGACGCTGCCCTGGCCATCGCCAAGTCGGTTGTCAATTCCCCCCTGGTGAAAACCGCGGTATACGGGGCGGACCCCAACTGGGGGCGATTCATCATGGCCGTCGGCAAAGTGTTTGACCACCCGGTGCCCCTGGAAGGGGTGCGGATTGGGTTTGGAGACCCGTCAGCGGGGCTGGAAATATCAGCTCAGGGTCAGAAACCGGACATGCTGGCGAAAATTTCGGCTTATATGAAAAGCACGGAGGTGGTGATCCGACTTCGTGTGGGGGACGGTCCCGGCTCAGAAACCGTGTGGGGGTGCGACCTGACGGAAGGCTACATCCAGATCAACGCCAAATACACCACCTGAAGGGCAGCCATCCGCTTCAGGATTCTGTCCTGACCGATTCTGGATAAAATGGAGTCGGGTGTCATTTTCCCCCGATTTCCTTGAGCACTTCATCTATTTTTTGAAAATAGCCGGGGGCTTTTTGTTGAGCGTTGCGCACATAGGTTTCCTCATCAAACGGCTCATCCATATTCGGCTCAGTCCATTGGGCCAAACGGGTGACATCCTGGTTCTCCATCACCTCCTTGTACCGCTCCCGCAACTCTTCCAACGAAGGCATCCATTGTTTTTTCCCGTTGATATTTGTCATTGATTCTCCTCCGAATAAAATCATGGGGTTCAAGAAAAAGGAGTCCGCAAAGGCTGTGGGCGCCTGCATGACGGGCGTTTAAAAGAATTATCATAAACCGGGAAATATTTCCACCTGAAGGGCCAAAAACATCGGGGCGGCCAGACTGCCCACCTTTTTCGCAAAAGGGGGGCGCCCCCTGGGTTCCTGTCCAGCACCAGCACAGCCCTGCGTTGTGTCGCCTGTCGGCTCCAAACGCCCCTCTCCCCCCGTGCTTCGCACGCCCCCCTCCCCAACCAGGGATGGGGGCAAACCATATCTACATTTTAAATAAAATCAGCAAACTGCAAAGTCGAACAACCACAAGCCAGATTGCCTCCATTCTATCACTCAAGCACGTCCCGCCCCTCCCTTGAAGGGGAGGGGCAGGTCGCCATAAGCGACCGGGGAGAGGGGCGGTTCAACCGGGCTTGCGCCGCCTTTCTTAGGGGGCTGTCTGCCATTGGCCTGTTTTCACGATATGGCAGGCCATTTTGATGGATTCCACCAGACTGGTGGGGGATGCCACCCCTTTGCCCGCCAGATCAAACGCGGTGCCGTGGTCCACCGAAGTGCGGATGACCGGGAGGCCAAAACTGACTGAAATGGATTCCTCAAAGCCGTGGGTTTTGACGGCAATATGGCCCTGGTCGTGGTAAAGAGCCACCACGGCGTCAAATTCTCCATGGATGGCCCTGAAAAACACCGAATCGGCAGGAACCGGTCCGGTCAGATTCAGCCCCTCCCCCTTTAATTGATCCACCATGGGGGTCAAAAGGCGGGCTTCCTCATCTCCCATCAACCCGCCGTCCCCGTTATGGGGGTTCAGCCCCGCCACCGCCACACGGGGCTGGGGGAACCCCAGGGACATCATCCCCAGGACGGTCAGCCGGATGGTCTGTTCCAGTTTTTCCGGGGTCAGCCGGGGAACAATATCCTTAAAGGCCACATGGCGCAACACATGGGCCACCCGCAATTGTTTGCTGATCAGCATGGTCAGGCATTTTCCGGCAAATTTTTTGCCGGTATGCCGGGCGCAAATATCCTCCAGAATCTCTGTATTGCCGATATATTCGGTGTATCCTGCCAACTGAACCGATTCCTTGTTGATGGGGCCGGTCACCACCGCGGCCGCCTGGCCTTGAAGGGCCAGCCGGGCTGCCCGGATCA
>JAOUFO010000173.1 GCA_029858165.1 Deltaproteobacteria bacterium
AAGGCACCAGCCCGGCGCACACCGCATGGAGGCAGTGCCGACAGGCGGAGGCCGGTGCTGGTGCTGGTGCTGGACAGGACGCTCCCTGGCGGGGTTTGGGGCAACGATCCAAAAACTCCCCCTTGCAGAAGGATACGGCCATGTCTTTCCAAATCCATTCTCCAAAAATGTGGCTGGCGGGGTTGGTGCTGATGGCGCTGCTGACGGGGGGCTGTAACAGTCTTTTTTTTCAGCCGGACAACCATTTTTACGCCCACCCCTCCCAGTTTGGGTTGACCCACCGGGAAATCCATTTCAAAAGTGGTGACGGAACCGCGTTGTACGGCTGGTTTTTACAGGCCAAAGGGCCGGTAAAAGGGACCATTGTGTTTTTTCATGGCAACGCGGCCAACATCAGCAACCACATTTATGCGGTGGAATGGCTGCCCAAACGGGGGTATCAGGTTTTTATATTTGATTACCGGGGGTATGGCCTTTCCGAGGGAACCCCTGACCGGGAGGGGGCGGTGACCGATTGCGCGGCCGCCATAAACACCGTGCGGCTTCAACCGGGGGTCAACCCCGACAGGCTGATTGTGTACGGTCAAAGCCTGGGGGGTGCGCTGATGATCCCTGCCCTGGAAGGGGATGGAGGCCGGGGGGTGCGGGCGGTGGTGTTGGAATCCACTTTTTCCTCTTACCGGGAGGTGGTGCGGCTGATTCTGGACCGCCACTGGCTGACCTGGCCTTTGCAATACCCCCTTTCGTGGATGTTGTTTACCGATGAATTGGCCCCCCGGGACCATCTGGCTTCCCTGGCCGGGGTGCCGGTGTTGGTGGTCAGCCGTACAGGGGACCCGGTGGTTCCTTTTGGGGCGGGAAGCCGGTTGTTTGACAAAATCCCAGGAAAGGACAAAACGTTTTGGCCGGTGGAGGGCCAGGGCCATATTGTCACGTTTACCCAGAATGATCCTGTCTGGCGGGAAAAACTGCTGAGTTGGCTGGAGGAGAATCTCCCCTCTCCAACCTCCCCCTAAGACCGGGGGAACCAAACCCCTTGCGGGGGGAAGCCGGTGTGTATAAGTTAGATGGAGTTCTCCCGATTGGCGGACTTTTTACCCCTTACCTTTCCTGAAACCCGCTTTCCAGGACCGATCAGACAGCCATGACCCAGGCCGCCCCCCCCACTCCGATCATCAAACGACTGCTGGTAGCCAACCGTGGAGAAATCTCCATCCGTGTGTTTCGGGCCTGCAACGAGCTGGGTATCCGCGCCATCGCCATTTATTCGGAAGAAGACCGGCTGTCCCTGCACCGCTACAAGGCGGATGAGGCCTATCTGGTGGGCAAAGGCAAAACCCCGGTGGAAGCCTACCTGGATATTGAGGGAATCATCCAACTGGCGGTCCAACAGAATGTGGACGCCATTCATCCCGGCTACGGATTTTTGGCCGAAAACGCCGATTTCGCCCGGGCCTGTGCCCAGGCCGGCATTATTTTCATCGGACCGTCCCCAGATGCCATTGAGGCCATGGGAGACAAACAAAAGGCCCGCGCCCTGGCCCTGGCCGCCGATGTGCCCATCGTGCCCGGCACCACCTCCCCCGTTACCGACCCGGAGGAAGCCAAAAAAATCGCCAAAGAGGTGGGTTACCCGGTGATGGTGAAGGCTGTGGGGGGGGGCGGTGGCCGCGGAATGCGCCGGGTGGATTCAGAAAAAGAAATGGCTGAGGGTCTGAAGGCCGCCTCATCAGAGGCCATGGCCGCTTTTGGCCGCCCGGAGGTGTTTATAGAAAAACGGGTGGAATCCGCCCGCCATATTGAAGTTCAGGTGTTGGGGGATGTCCATGGAAACATGGTCCATTTGTTTGAGCGGGATTGCACCATCCAACGCCGCCACCAAAAGGTGATAGAAATCGCCCCGGCCATGAACCTGTCGGCAGGACTTTCCGAAAAGCTCTACGACTACGCGTTAAAAATTGCCCGGGCAACCGGATACACCAATGCCGGAACAGTGGAATTTTTGGTGGATCCCCAGGGGAACCCCTATTTTATAGAAATGAACCCCCGGATTCAGGTGGAACACACCGTTACCGAGGAAATCACCGGGCGGGACCTGGTCCAGGCCCAGATTCTGATCGCCCAGGGGAGAAAACTGGGGGACCCCCCCTTGAATATGGGTTCTCAAAAGGAAATCACCATGCGGGGGGTGGCTCTGCAATGCCGGGTGACCACCGAGGACCCGGCCAACGGGTTTTTGCCTGATACCGGCCGAATCATGGCCTACCGCACCGCCGCCGGACCCGGAATCCGGTTGGATGGCGGCTCCGGGGGGGAAGGCCACCGGGTCAGCCTGAGTTATGATTCCCTGCTGGTCAAAATCACCGCCCGGGCGCTGACCTTTCCCGAGGCGGCGGCCAAAATGCGCCGGTCTTTGCGGGAGTTCCGGGTGCGGGGGGTAAAAACCAACATTCCGTTCCTCATCAATGTCATCGCCAATCAGAAGTTTTTGTCCGGGCAGGCCACCACCACCTTTATTGACGAAAACCCGGCGTTGTTCCAATATCCCCGTCAGCGGGACCGGGCCACCAGGGTGCTTTCCTACCTGGGGGAGGTGACCGTCAACGGCCATCCCGCGGTAAAAGGGCACAAGGATATCCGCCAGTTTTTGGAGGCCCCCCTGCCCCAGACGGACCTGGAAAGCCCCCCCCCTCCCGGCAGCCGCCAGATGCTGGAAAAACTGGGACCTGCCGGGCTGGCCCAATGGGTACTGGACCAAAAGCGGCTGTTGATCACCGATACCACCTTCCGGGATGCCCACCAATCCCTGCTGGCCACCCGGGTGAGAACCTACGACATGACGCGGGTGGCCCCCGCCACATCCAGGGTGCTGGCCAACGCGTTTTCTATGGAAATGTGGGGCGGGGCCACCTTTGACGTGGCCTACCGGTTTTTGAAGGAATCCCCCTGGAACCGGCTGGAGCAGTTGCGGGCGGATATCCCCAATGTGTTGTTTCAAATGCTGCTGAGGGGGTCCAACGCAGTGGGCTACACCGCTTACCCGGATAACGTGGTGCGGGCCTTCATTCGGGAGGCCGCCGCCCACGGCATTGATTTGTTCCGGGTGTTTGACTCCCTGAACTGGGTGGAAAACATGAAGGTTTCCATTGAGGAGGGTTTAAAAACCGGCAAGCTGGTGGAAGGGGCCATTTGTTACAGCGGGGACCTGACCAATCCCCTGCGGACCAAATACACCCTGGATTATTACCTGAAAATGGCCCGGGAACTGGTGGGACTGGGGGTGCATATGATCGCCATCAAGGACATGGCCGGGTTGTGCAAACCCTACGCCGCCGAAATTCTGGTGAAAGCCCTGAAGGCGGAGGTGAAGGTGCCGATCCACTTTCACACCCACGACACCTCCGGCAACGGGCTGGCGTCTTACCTGAAAGCCGCCGAAAGCGGGGTGGATATTGTGGATTGCGCCATCAGTTCCATGGGGGGGGGTACCAGCCAACCCAACCTGAACTCTCTCAACGAGGCCCTGATGGGGTCCCCCCTGGCCCCCGGACTGCACCCGGGCCAGCTTCAGGAACTTTCGGCGTATTGGGAGGTGGTGCGGCAGTATTACTTCCCTTTTGAGGCCGGGCTGCAATCCAGCGCGCCGGATGTGTATGTGCATGAAATCCCCGGCGGCCAATACTCCAACCTCAAACAACAGGTGGATTCGGTGGGGCTGGCCCACCGCTGGGAGGAGGTCAAACAAAGCTACACCCAGGTTAACCAGGCCTTCGGGGACATCATCAAAGTGACCCCCACCTCCAAGGCGGTGGGGGATATGGCGTTGTCTCTGGTCAGCAACAACCTGCCGACGGAGGCCCTGGACGATGACACCCGGGACATTACCTTCCCGGACAGTGTGATTCAACTGTTTTCCGGCCATATGGGGCAGCCCTTGGGGGGATTTCCCCCCAAGCTGCAAGCCCGGATTCTCCAGGGAAAGCCCCCCCTGACCGACCGGCCGGGGAAAACCATGCCGGACGCCGACTTTGAGGCCAAACGCAAGGAACTGCGGGACAAATGGAACATTGCCGCCACCGACCATGAGGTGGTCTCCGCCCTGCTGTACCCAAAAGTGTTTGAGGATTACCTGACCCACCGCACCCGTCATTCGGATACCTCGGTGCTGGACACCCCGTCCTTCTTTTACGGCCTGCGGGTGGGGGAGGAAACCCAGGTGGAAATTGAGCGGGGAAAACGGCTGATTATCACTCTGCTGGCCATCGGCCAGATGGAGGAGGGGGGCAAACGGACCATTTATTTTGATCTCAACGGCCGCTCCAGAGAAATCGTATTGCATGACCGTTCCGTGCCGGAAGACTCCCAGGTGCGCCAAAAAGCGGACCCCAACGATCCGTTCCATGTGGCCGCCCCCATGCCGGGCAAACTGACCCGCATTGAAGTGGCTCTGGGGGCCAAGGTGGTCAAAGGCGAACTGCTGGCCGTTACAGAAGCCATGAAGCTGGAAAACGCCATCACCGCCAAAACCGACGGGGTGGTGGACTCCATCCTGATCAAAGCCGGTGACCCGGTGGAAACCGGCGACCTGATCCTGACCCTGGCCCCCAAAAAGAAAGGCAGATAGCCCGGCCTCATTTTTGGAGCCGACAGGCGACAAACAATCGCCGGTGCTATCTGCT
>JAOUFO010000174.1 GCA_029858165.1 Deltaproteobacteria bacterium
GGCGGCAAACCGCTCCATGATTTGCAGGGCGGCCCCCCCGGTCAGGGATTTTTTTGCCAGGGCAAACCCTTCGTTCAGGGTGGCGGCCCCCTGCCCCAGGTAAATGGTGGCCGCGGCGTTCATCAGCACCAGATCGGTGTGGGCCGGGTCCGACCGGCCCTCCAACAACGCCCTGGCCTCGGTGACAGCCTGGGATTTGTCTTTTAATTTCAACGCGTCAACATGTACTCTTTGGCAGCCGAACTCCTCCGGGGTGAGGACAAACGTTTTCACCCGGCCGTTGTGCTGCTCCACCACCCTGGTTTCGCCGGTGTTGGTGATTTCATCCATGCCGTCCGCCCCGGAAACCACCATGGAATGGGGGCATCCCAGTTGGATCAAAGCGCGGGTGAACATATCGGCCATATCCGGTTTGGCCACCCCGATCAACTGGGCCTCGGCGGCCAGGGGGTTGGTCAACGGCCCCAACAGATTGAAAATGGAGCGCAGGCCGATTTCACGCCGGGGGAGGGCGGCGAATTTCATGGAATGATGAAATGCCGGGGCGAATAAAAAGCCGAACCCGGTTTCATCAATGGCCTTTACCGCATCCTGGGCGGGGATTTCCATGGAGGCCCCCAGCCCTTCCAGGATATCCGCGCTGCCGCACATGCCGGTGATGGCCCGGTTTCCGTGTTTGGCGATGCGCACCCCGGCCCCCGCGGCCACCAGGGCGGCCAGGGTGGATACATTCACCGTGCCCAGGGAATCCCCCCCGGTGCCGGCGGTATCCACCAGGGGGCGGTGGTCCACCGGGGCCTTGAACGCTTTTTCCCGCATGACCCGGGCGGACCCCACGATTTCATCCAGAACCTCCCCCTTCATATGGAGGGCGGTCAGGAAGGCTCCAATCTGGGCCGGGGTCCATTCACCAGACATGATGCCGTTCATGGCCCAGGCGGCCTGTTCCACGGTTAAGTTGTTTCGGCCCGCCACATGGCGGATGATTTCCTGCGGGGTGTTCATATTGTGTTCGTCTCCTGTGGGTCCATGGAGATTTTACATCGCCCTTTGGGTGTTGTGCAGAGGCTCCACCCCATAAAAAATGGGGGATTCGCCCTCCATTTGCAAGAATTACCGGAACATCCCCCGAGAGGGGGTTATTTTTTCCGTTTGTTGGGGTCTATCTCCCGGCATCGGATGCGGATATTCAGCGGGGTCACTTCTATCAGTTCCTCGTTGGATATCCATTCCATGGCGGTTTCCAGGGTCAGGGGTTTGACCGGGGTGAGCCGGATGGCCTCATCAGAGCCGGATGCGCGGACGTTGGTCAATTGTTTCTCACGGCACACATTCACCGGCAGGTCATGGCCCCCTTTGTTGTATTCTCCCACCACCATGCCATCATACACCTCATCCTGGGGGCAGATGAACAACCGGCCCCGCTCCTCCAGTTTCCACAGGGCATAGGCGGTGGATTTGCCTTTGCGGTCCGAAACCAATGAGGAGGTGACCCGGCTTAGAATATCCCCTTTGTAGGGGGCATAGCCGTCAAACTGGGCATTCAACAGGCCGGTTCCCCGGGTATCGGTCAGAAATTCAGACCGGTAGCCGATCAGCCCCCTGGCGGGGATTTTGAATTCCATCCGCACCCGCCCGGACCCTTTGTTTTCCATGTGGGACATGATTCCCTTGCGCTCCCCCAGCTTTTGGGCCACGGCTCCGGTAAAGGATTCGGCCACGTCAATGACCGCCAGTTCCATGGGTTCCAGCTTTTTCCCGTTTTCTTCCTTCATCACCACCTGGGGTTTGCTTACCAGCAATTCAAAACCCTCCCGCCGCATCTGCTCCAGCAACACCGCCAATTGAAGTTCTCCCCGGCCCAGGACTTTAAAGGAATCGGTGGTTCCGGTGGGTTCCATCCTCAAAGCCACATTGGTCAGCAGTTCACGCTCCAGGCGGTCCTTGATGTTGCGGCTGGTGACCAGTTTTCCTTCTTTGCCGGCGAATGGGCCGTCGTTGACGGACACAATGATGGCCACGGTGGGCTCATCCACTTTCAGCCGGGGCAAAGGGCGGGGGTTGGCTGTGGCGGTGATGGTATCCCCGATGGTGATTTCCTTGGGGCCGGCCACCACGGCGATATCCCCGGCATCCAGAGAATTGACAGCCACCTGGCGGCTGGATTCATAGGCAAACAATGCGGTCACTTTGTATTTGATCTGGTTGTTTTCCTGGGCCACCAGCACTTCATCCCCCACCTTGATGCTGCCGGACCGGATGCGGCCGATGGCCAGCCGTCCCACATAATCGTTATACCCCACGTTGGCCACCAAAATCTGCAACGATCCGGTCACGTCCACCTTGGGCGGAGGCACATGTTTGATGATCATATCAAACATGGGCTTTAAGTCTTTTCCCTTGTCTTTGTCAGCCGGGTCCAACACCGCCAGTCCGGCCCGGGCAATGGTGTACACCACGGGAAAATCGGCCTGTTCATCGTTGGCGTCCAAATCTATAAACAGACTGAAAATTTCATCCATCACTTCGTTTATCCGGGAATCCGGGCGGTCTATCTTGTTGATGCAGACAATGATTTTCAGATTTTGTTCCAGGGCTTTTTTCAGCACAAACCGGGTTTGCGGCAGGGGGCCTTCGCTGGCATCCACCAGCAGGATGGCCCCATCCACCATATCCAGAATCCGTTCCACCTCTCCGCCGAAATCGCTGTGGCCGGGGGTGTCCACAATGTTCACTTTGACCCCCTGGTACAAAAAGGAGGCGTTTTTGGCGGCGATGGTGATTCCCCGCTCCCTTTCCAAATCCATGGAATCCATGAACCGGTCATCCACCGACTCGTTTTCCCGAAAGGTGCCGCTTTGTTTGAGGAGGTGGTCCACCAGGGTGGTTTTGCCGTGGTCCACGTGGGCGATGATGGCGATGTTGCGTATGTCGGTTGTCATTGCGGTTGCCGCAGGGGGTTTTTTAAGGTTCTGGGATTGGCTGAATGCCACAAAAAAAACCCCGTTCATGACGGATACCGCCATGACGAGGCTTTTTCCACAGTAAGAATAAAGTCACGCAGGGTAAACCCATGGTTTTTCCGCTGTTTTTCACAACGGAAAAACCATGGAATTCCAACTAGCCCGCGCGTACGTTTTTGGCGGCAGGGCCTTTGGCGCCTGCTTCCACATCAAATTCTACGGCTTGTCCCTCACGCAAAGTGCGGAAACCTTCCATTTTGATGTCGGATTGATGAACGAACAAATCTTTGCCGCCATCTTCGGGAGTGATAAAGCCATAACCTTTGGCTTCGTTGAACCATTTTACTTTTCCATCCACGTGATACCTTTTATAGTTTTGGAACCAGCCACCACCACCCGATACAGCCGGGAATAGCTCTTTGCGCAAGGGTAAAGAGAGGTTGTTACCAGCAGGTTCAATTAAAAACGGCCGGATTTCCAGCGCGTCTTTGGATTTGTAACATGAAAACAGGTTAAAATCCAGTAAAAAGAGACGCTACTCTTAAATTTCTTTTTAAAAGGGGTGTTTTGGTCCTTGCTGTGGGAGAATCCTCCCCGGTTGTGCCAGAGTTTCTGTCTTTTGATTTGGCTGTTCCCCAAATTTTGCCTTCAATTCCGCCCCAGATTTTGCGCCCAATGTTGGATGTGAGCCACGATTTCCTGCGGGGCATCCTCCTGGATAAAATGGCCCGCTCCTTTTAAAATATGAGTTTCCGCTTGAGGGAACACCGACTGCCAGCGTTGCAACTCTTCTTTTTTAAACGCCATATCCTTGTTGCCCCACACCAGCAGAGCCGGATGGCCGGACAATCCTGCCAGCCCCTGTTCCACCCCGGTGAGAAACTTTCCGCTGCCCAGGATGGCCCAGGGAAACACATGGGTGGGCTTTCTGGAGGCCGGGGTGGGAAAGGGTCCCCGGTAAGCGTTCATCACTTCGCGGGTCAGCTTTTTGCGGGCCACCCCCCGGGGCATCACCAGATTGACGAAAGCGTTGAACCGGGCGATCAATATCCCCATGATGCGCCCCCCCATGATATGGGAGAACCGTTCAAACCGTTTGTTTCCATTCACCCCCCAGGCCCAGGTGTTGCCGATGACAAACCCTTTGAACCGGCCGGGGTCCGCTCCCGCCGCCGCCATGCCGATCGGCCCCCCCCAATCCTGAACCATCAGGGTGATTTCCTGTAACCCCAGGGCCGCTATCAACTCCGTGATGATTTTGGCGTGGGATTCCGGCAGAAAATCATATCCCTCACGGGCGGCCGACAGGCCGAAGCCGGGATAATCCGGGGCGATGCAGCGCCAGGAGCCGCGCAGACCTTGGATCACATCCCGGTACAAAAAAGACCAGGTGGGGTTGCCGTGCAGCAACAGCATCACCGGCCCCCGGCCTTCATCCAGGTAATGCACCTTGCAGCCGTCTATTTCCATAAAATTGGATTTGAACGGGTACAGGCGGGGGGGAATCCAGGCGGGGTGCTTCATGGGGGGCTCCAATAGGTTGGAATTTATGCCGGGTTGAAATTCTTTGAATTTCTTGTTGAGATGTTCACCCCCACTTTAGGGCGTAAGGTACCAAAACGTTAACGGGCAGCACTCCAATGGCGGAAAATCCCTGCCACATCAGACTTCCCTATTTT
>JAOUFO010000175.1 GCA_029858165.1 Deltaproteobacteria bacterium
AGCGGTGATCACCAGACCGGTATCACAATCGTGGATGCGGTCCGCCAGCGCCTCGGGAGAAAACCCGCCGAACACCACCGAATGAACCGCCCCGATGCGGGCGGCGGCCAGCATCGCCACCGGAAGTTCAGGAATCATGGGCATGTAAATGGTGATCCGGTCCCCCTTGGCCACCCCCAGTTTTTTAAGAACATTGGCAAACCGGCACACCTGTTGATGCAGCTGCCGGTAGCTGATTTTTTCGCTTTTTGCCGGGTCGTCCCCCTCCCAGATCAGGGCGGTCTGGTCCCCCCGTGAGGCCAAATGGCGGTCCAGACAATTGTGCGATACATTCAGTTTGCCCCCCAAAAACCATTGGTGGCTGGCGTTGGCAAAATCATGTTCCAGCACCTTGTTCCACTTGGCAAACCAGTCCAGCCGCCCGGCCTGGGCACCCCAAAAGGCCTCCGGGTCCTTCACCGATTCGGCATACATGCGCTGGTAAGCGGCATCATCCAGGGTTCCGGGGCGTGAAAACCCGGCAGGTACGGGAAATCGGGTGTCTGTCATGGCGGCTCCTGTTGGGCAAAAAATCCGAAGGGGGGAACTTCTCTTTGTAGGATTGGTGCGTGAAACCCCCGGGTCATGAAAAATCCGATGGTTGTTTCCAACACACTAATCAACCTGGGCGGATATTTCAATGGTCCGCAAACACCCATTGTGAAAAACCAACTCACCCCGCCTTTCGGACGCCCCCTGGAATGCCGTCCAGCTCCAGCACCGCCTTGCATTGTGTCGCCTGTCGGCTCCAAATGCCGCTGGCGGGCTGGTTGCACTTCTTTTTGGGTTTGGAACAACCCATGCATAAAAGGTGGTTGGGGTGTCGGTGGAAACGGGACTCGTTGTAACGTTAACAGAAAAGGACCTTTTTTCCTTTTGAATCCGTTTATAGACTGAACCCCATGTTTTTGATTTCAAATGGACAATTTAAGAAAAAGGGGTGGTGAAAAGTGTTTCTTGACAAAATACACCCCAGAGGGTTAAGGAATAATTCATTGAATACCTTGGCATTTATCAAAAAATAAGGTATAAATAGCGAACACGAAGAGTGTAATTCCCTTGGGATTATCCAAAAAACTGGCAGTGTTCGTTGAATCACACTCCATTGCCTGACGGTTTATGAAATTAGACCGCAACTTTCCTATTCTTTCCCTGCGCCTGAAAAGCGAATTGGTTGATTTTGCGGTCAACCTGTTCCGGCAGGAGGACCCCGATGGAAAATCCGGCATCAATTGGAACAAACTTCCCCGCTATATCCAAGCCGTCAGCCAGAAATATTTTGACAACCACTACCACAACCTCCATCACGCCATAGATACCACCAATGTGCTGGCCTGGATGCTGGCTTTGCCGGTGGTGCGGAAGGGTTTTCCCCCCCTTCACCGGATCATGCTGATGACTGCCGCCCTGGTCCACGATGTGGAGCATCCCGGCAAAGACAACAACTGGGAAATCAACATCCGGTCAAACCTGGCCACCAAATACGATAACCGGGCCGTGCTTGAAAACCATTCAGCCCAGGTGGCTCTGGGATTGCTTGCGGACCCGGAACTGAACTTTTTGGATACCCTGCCGGGTTTTGTACAGGATGACTCCCGAAAAATGCTGCACGATGCGGTATTGGCCACCGATTTCGCCCGTCACCGGGATTTCATCACCATTCTGGAGGCCAAACTGTCAGGCAGCCACGATTTCTCAGACCCGGAGTTTTTGTCCCTGGTGGAATTCTCCTTGTTAAAGGCCGCCGATATATCCAACCCCGGCAAGGTGTTTGAACAGGCCAAAAAATGGGCCGAATGTGTGGTAAAGGAGTTTTGGGCACAGGGAAAAGAGGAAAAAAAGCGGAATCTTCCGGTGGGGATGCTCAATGACCAGGAAAAAGTGGAACTGCACGCTGCTCAAGCCGGGTTCATCAAAATGCAGGTGATGGATTTGTTTGTGTTGTTGAGCCGCCTGGACCCGGGGTTTCAGGAGGTGGTGGACGCTTTGGAACACAATCTGGGCAAATACAACAAAGCCGCCGAGGCCATCCGTCAGCGCAGAGAGCACACCAAAAAAGTGGCGGTCAATCAAACAGCGACATCTGCTCCATAACGGGAGGCTGAGGGGGGGTCAGGTTCCAATCCAGGTCCACCTGACGGACCCCGGACCGGGATTCATAAAAAAGGTGGCCCTGCTTTAGGGCAAATTCGTGAATCTGGCGGGTGACTTCCACATCCTGTTTGCAGTATTCAATAATCAAATCCATTTTGCCTTCCTTATACCATTGCAGGGCTTGCAGGCCGTCGGCTGATTTCCCTGCCTGAAGGGTGGGGCGGGCAATGGAATCCAGTTTCAGCCGGTGGCCCAGGATTTTCTTCACCTCGGTCAGCATGTCAAAGTTGTTCAGGGAAACCAGTTCCAGATACAGCCGCTGGCGGGCCTCTCCGGCCGGTTCACAGCCGGAAAGCACCCGGTGGTCAAATTCCACATGGTTAAATCCCACAATCAGATCCCCCTGTTTCAGGTGAGAGATCAACTGGCGGATCTGGTGTTCCAGGTACACATGGAATTTTTGATCCCGGCTGTCCCATAGAACCCCCACGCTCATCCCCATTTCGTCTATGTGGCCCCATCCCCCCACATCATCCGCGGAGTATTTGGTTTCCAGGTCAAAATACAAAATGCGCAAGGGTGGCTCCTATATCCAAGGACTGGGGGAAAAAACAGGCAAAACAGGGTTGCCATTCGGGGCCTTTCCAGGGATGGTTTTTCCCTGGAGGGTCCTCATTCGTTTATACGGTAAAAACCGGCTTTTGCACAACCCGGAAAGCCCCCCAAACCACACGGGAAACGGTAAAGGGGTTTCCTCTTCTTGTTTACCAGACACCCAAGGATAAATCGTTCATGAAAACCAATCCATTAGGCAAAACCGCCCTCCGGGTTTCTGAAATCGGCATGGGCACCATGACCTTTGGCGAACAAAACACCGCCCAGGAGGCTGCCCTTCAATTGGACCGCGCGGTGGCTGCCGGAATCAATTTTGTGGATACCGCCGAAATGTACCCGGTGCCCGGAAAACCGGAGACCCAGGGCCGGACCGAAGAATATGTGGGGCGGTGGCTGAAAGGTCGGCCCAGAGACTCGGTTGTGCTGGCCTCCAAGGTGGCAGGCCCTTCCCGGGGGTTTGCCTGGCTGCGGGGCGGGCCGGCGGCGGTGGACCGGGTCAACATCCGCCAGGCGTTGGAAGGCTCCCTCAAACGGCTGCAAACCGATTACCTTGATTTGTACCAGATTCACTGGCCGGACCGGTATGTGCCCATGTTCGGACAAACAACCTACGACCCGGCCAGGGAAAAACCCACCATCCCCATCGCCGAGCAATTGGAGGCTCTGGCCGGACTGGTGCGGGAAGGCAGGGTGCGCCACATCGGCCTGAGCAACGAAACCCCCTGGGGGGTGACCGCGTTCGCCCGGGCGGCCAGGGAGGCGGGCCTGCCCGAACCGGTTTCCATCCAAAACGCCTACAGCCTGATCAACCGCACGTTTGAAACGGGGCTGGCGGAGGTGTGCCGCCACGAAGGGGTGAGCCTGCTGGCCTACAGCCCCCTGGGGTTTGGGATGTTGAGCGGCAAATACGCGGGCTCCCCTCAGCCCCCAAACCCTCAACCAACCGGTCGGATCACCCTTTTCCCCCAGTTTACCGCCCGGTACGCCAAACCCAACACCGCCCCCGCGGCGGAGGCCTATGCCCGTCTGGCTCAAAAAGCGGGTGTGGCCCCGGCGGTGCTGGCCCTGGCCTTTGTGCGCTCCCGGTGGTTTGTCACCAGCACCATTATCGGGGCCACCACCCTGGTCCAATTGGAAGAAAACCTTTCCAGCCTGGATTATACAATCCCCCCCGAAGTGTTGGCCGAAATTGAGGCCGTCCATACCCGCTATCCCAATCCGGCCCCCTGAAAAACAGCGGGGGGGGTGCTTCCCCCGAAGGCTTTTATAAGCTTACAACACGATTTCCAGTCCGTCATGGGCCAGTTCCCAGCCGGGAGGGGGGTTGGCCAGCACATCGGCCCCCATGTGGGTCAGAATCACCCGCCTGGCCTTCAGCCGGTGGCGGTTGGCTTGCAAAGTGAAAACATCCAGGTGGGAGCGCCGGTCGGGGGGGGTGTCAGGGAGCGGTCGGGCAAGGGTGCATTCCAGCACCAGCAGGTCCGCTCCCTGGGCGGCCTGTTCCAGGTGACGGTTCCAGCCGGTATCCCCCGAAACCACCAGACATTTGTCTTCTGTTTCTATTTTCAGGGTGGCCGCTGAACTGCCTGCCACCGGATGTTGCGCCGCAAAGGCACTCACCCTAAGGGATTGGATGGTTTGGGGCAGGCCTGGTTTCAACTCCACGAACCTTAGGGGAAACGGTGGTTTTTTATTCCCCGCGCCGGGATACAGGGCCTCAAATGTCCGCCACAGGTGGGCCTCCATCCCTTGGGGGCCGACCAGGGTGAGGGGGGCCGTGCGCAGACTGTTCACCCTGGCATCCAGCAAAAAGAAAGGCAGGCCGCCGAAGTGGTCCCCGTGCAGGTGGGTGATCAAAATCATTCCGATGCGGCAGGGGTCCAGAC
>JAOUFO010000176.1 GCA_029858165.1 Deltaproteobacteria bacterium
ACCTGCGGGCCGACGGCATGACCTTTACCCCGCCTGCTTCCTGGCTGCCCCTGGATTGGCTGGTCAGCGATATGCTGGTGCCGCCGGGGAAGACCCTGGGGCTGTTGCGCAGCTGGCTGGGCCAGCGGCTGACCGCCCGGTTTGTGGTCAACATCAAGCTGCCCCAGCACCATCCTTACACGGCCCTTAAGCCCATTGAGGATTTTGTGGGCCAATTGCCGGGTTGCCGGTTTACCCTTCGCCAATTGTATCATGACCGCCGGGAAGTCACCCTGATGGGCAGGTTGGGCGGCAATCTGGGCAAAGGGGGGTCCCCTGTTGCCCATAACAAACCAAACCTCCGGCCCAATCCGCCCAAACGCCCATTTCCCCAACCTGGAAAAAAGTCCATCCGTCCATGAAAACACCCAAAACACCCGAAAAACCAAAAGCATCCCAAAAGCCGCAAAAACCTGCTTATTCTCCACCCCCCGCCCCCAAGCCCGAGGAGCAAACCCTGTACGGCCAAAAGGCCTGCTGGGCGGTGTACCGCCATCGTCCCCAGGACATTCTGCGCATCTTCTACCGGGATACCCGCGCCCGGGAACTGGCCCCCATTTTAAAGTGGGCCGCCGCCGGGCGGTTGGTGTATCGGGAACTGGATGAGGAATCCATGCGGCGGGTGGCGGGGACCCCCCACCACGAAGGGGTGGCCATGGCGGTGGCCCCCCTGTGCTATCAATCCCTGGGTTCCCTGCGCCCCCAAGGGGTGTGGCTGGCCCTGGACCGGGTGGAAAACCCGTACAATATGGGGGCGTTGTGGCGGTCGGCGGCTTTTTTCGGGGTGGAGGCGGTTTTGGCCGGGGGCCTTCAGCCGGGGGCCAAAGCCAATGCCGGGGCGGTGCGGGCCTCCGAGGGGGGGGCGGAAGCTCTAAAACTGATTGCCGCCCCGGATTTGGCGGAAACCTTAAAACAACTGACCCGACAGGGAGTGGAGGTGGTGGGGCTGGAAACCGGATCAGGGAACCCCCTGGCCGGGTTTCACCCGGCAGGTCCCGTGGTGCTGGTGGTGGGCCATGAACTGGACGGTTTATCCCTGCCGGTGCGGGCGGCGGCCACCCGGTTGTTGGAAATCCAGGGGATGGGAGGGGTGGGGTCCCTGAATGTATCGGTGGCGGCGGGCATTGCTCTGGCGGCCCTGACCCAATCCGCCGGATAGACCCCACAACTTGCCGGTTGGAGGGGTTGGGTTATCGGATGCCGTGGTATTTGGATTGGCAGTACAACAACGGTTCTCCCTCTCCCAATTCAGCGGATTCCACCTGCCCCACAAAAATCGTATGGTCCCCTCCCTTATAGTCCGCCACCCGGCTCAATTCCAAGGCGGCCAGACATCCATCCAGCAAAGGCACGCCGTGTTTCCCCTGGTGCCAGGCGGTTTGAGTGAACCTGTCTTCGGATATCCCGGCGAACAGGTTGGAAAGGGATTCCTGATCCCGTTTGAGGATATTCACCCCAAAGCGGTCCGCCCCCTTGAATACGGGAAAAATGGCCGAATTGGACTTCAGGCAAAACAACACCAGAGGGGGGTCCAGCGACAAAGAGGTAAACGCGGTGGCGGTAAAGGCTTCCGGGTGGCCCTGGGGGGTGACGGCGGTGATGATGGTGACACCGGAGGCAAACCGGCTCATGGCTTGTTTGAACTGATCTGGGGGAATCACCATGGGAATCTTTGGGCAAGGGTTTGGTGAAGGACAGGGGAGCATCAGGGGCAGGCTTCCCGTATTTTTGGGTCAACCTATCACCCTCCATGGGTGTTGGGCAAGCCGCTTAAAAACCAGCCGCTTTTATAAACACGGTTGTTCCATACCAGGATGGACCCCGCAAACGATGATTTCAAACACAGGGTTGCAAACCACAGGGCTGCAAATACCTGGATTCCATAGAAAAACCGGAATTGCCGGAAAACCGTCATGAGAAGCCGGGAAGACCGCAAACGGGACGCAATCCCCCCAAGAGAACCGGTGGGCGTATCCAACCCGGAATCAGCGGATCATTCCACGATTTCCCAATACTTGATGGCGGATTTGTTCACCACCTTCCCCCCCCGCAATCCCAATTGGTAAGGGGTGTGCCAGCGGATGCCGTCGGTGAGGATTTCCCCATCCAGAAAAGTCAGCTGGATTTGCTTTCTTTCAGTGATGATTTTGCTGAGCAACACCGCCTCGTGGGGTGGTTGCTGCCGCGACTGATGATCGTTTTTCTGATCTCCCATGTGAGAGCCTCAAAGGGGTTTAAAAAAAGAAGGATGAAAATTGAGATCAGTTGAAGCCCAAAGGGGCTTCGCAACAATCTATATCCAAGGCGGCGGGAAATATCAATCCACCAAACCGGTTTGAAAATATATTTTTTTTGGGATATTGCCTGTGGCCTCATCATTTAACCCCCCTTTTGAAAAATCTGAGGGGGCAGAACCTGGTTTTTCTTCGGTGGAGGGTAAAAAAAAACGGGAGATTGCTCTCCCGTTTTCTTTTTGGACAATCCGAATCGGATGGAATTACTTCAATTCCTTCAAAGCCGCAATGATAGCCGCCCGTTTTTCGGCGCTGGAGGTTTTGTACAGCATTTTGGCTCCTTTTTTCACCTTTTGGGGGTTGGCTTCCCACTCATCCAAGGATTTCTCATCCCAAGCTTTAAACGGAACGCCTTCAATGGTAGGAGCGCGGCCAAACACACCAAACAAAGGCGGGCCCACCACTTTTTTCATGCCAGGTGAAATATCGTGGCAGTTTTTGCAGGGCTTCAAAGCGGAAGCATCAGCCAAAGCGGCTTGTTGAAAGCCGACCAGGGCCAAAAAGGCCACAAACAAAATGGACCATTTTTTCATTATTTTCTCCTGAGAGGTGAATATCACAACCCGATCTTTTACCAAAGATTCGGAACGCCGGTTCTGAATGACTCCGGCATTTCTTGTCCATACACCAGGGGCATGAAAACCACAAGGCTTGAGAAATGTTTTTTGGAGGAAATGTTTGTTCCGCGGCCTGCGGAGTGAACCTGGCGGGATTGTTTTGGTTGGGCTTCTGTCTTTCCGCAATGTTAAATTTATGCCACAATTTATTTTTTCCCATTCCACTTGGCATCCGGCCAACCCCCCGCGGTCCCTGTGGGGAAACCCACACCCTTTTTTCACCAGCCAACCATGTCCCTGCAAATCGGAATTGTCGGCCTGCCCAATGTGGGCAAGTCCACCCTGTTCAACGCCCTGCTTAAAAAACAGCAGGCCGAAAGCGCCAACTACCCCTTTTGCACCATAGAACCCAACACAGGCACCGTGGCCGTGCCGGACCCCCGGTTGGAAAAACTGGCCCAAATGGAAGGCTCCGCCAAGCTGATCCCGGCCGCCATAGAGTTTGTGGATATTGCCGGGCTGGTGCGGGGGGCCAGCCGGGGCGAGGGGCTGGGCAATCAGTTCTTAAGCCACATCCGGGAGACAGACGCCATTTTGCACCTGTTGCGCCATTTTGAGGATGAAAACATCATCCGGGCCGAAGGCTCCGGCAGCCATCCCAAAGAGGACCGGGAAATCATAGAAATGGAACTGATCCTGGCAGACCTGGAAAGCGTGGAAAAACGGATAGACAAACAAAAATCCGGTCTGAAATCGGGCAACAAAGAGGCCCAGGCGGCGGTGGCCCTGTTGGAGAAAATCAAAGAGGCCCTGCAAGCGGGGCGGCTGGCCAACACCGTCAAGTTGGAAGGAGATGAAGAAGAGCCATTCCGGGCCATGCAGCTTTTGACATCCAAACCGGTGATGTACGGGGTGAACCTGTCCGAGGAGGAGGTGGCGGGGGCGGACCTGGATAAAATCAAGGGGGAAATCGGTCTGAAACCCACAGATGTCCTGGTCCCCTTTTGCGCCAGGGTGGAGGCGGAACTGATTGATTTTGACGGGGCCGAACGCCAGGAAATGCTGGAGGCCATGGGGTTGAAAGAGCCTTCCATCAACACCCTTATCCGGAATGCCTACACTCTGCTGGGGCTGATCACCTATTTTACGGTTGGACCCAAGGAGGCCCGCGCATGGCCCATCCCGGTGGGATGCTCGGCCCCCCGGGCGGCGGGGGAAATCCATACCGATTTTGAAAAAGGGTTTATCCGGGCCGAGGTGACGGCCTTTAAAGACTTTGTGGAACTGGGGGGGCAGAAGGGGGCCAAAGAGGCCGGGAGGCTGAAGGTGTGCGGCAAGGATTACATCATGCAGGATGGGGATATCTGCAATTTTCTGTTTCATGTTTAAAACACCAACTGGTGCGTTAAAGCCGGGATTCACCGCCTTTCTTTTTGGGGTCCTGTCCAGCACCAGCTCAGCCCTCCGTTGTGTCGCCTGTCGGCTCCAAACGCCGTAGGCTGGCTGGTGCCTTTCTTTTTGGGGTCCTGTCCAGCACCAGCTCAGCCCTCCGTTGTGTCGCCTGTCGGCTCCAAACGCCGTAGGCTGGCTGGTGCCTTTCTTTTTGGGGTCCTGTCCAGCACCAGCTCAGCCCTCCGTTGTGTCGCCTGTCGGCTCCAAACGCCGTAGGCTGGCTGGTGCCTTTCTTTTTGGGGTCCTGTCCAGCACCAGCTCAGCCCTC
>JAOUFO010000177.1 GCA_029858165.1 Deltaproteobacteria bacterium
CAGCTTTTTTAAAATAGAGAGTGATTCATCCTTGGAGGAATCATCCACAAAAATCCATTCCCGTTCTAGGGGGCAAGGGGAGGCCATCAGTTTTTCCAGCACTTGTTCCAGGTGGCGGGCTTCGTTATACACGGGAACGACTATGGAGAGTTTCATGATGCGGATATTTCCTTAAGTTTTGTCAAAGTCAAGGGGTCTTCCCCCATATCTCTTTTTGTGGCTGTATAATAACCTGCTTGATAAGAAACCACAAAGTGCTTTTGGGGTGTTATTTGGAGTCATGGCGGTAAACCACCAATTGGATGGCTCCTTTGGTAAATGTGGCCGTCTGGGAGTAGCCTTTTGGAAAAGGTATGATGCCATCCCCAAGGTGGGTGTTTTGATGCTGCACACAAACATCAAAAGGCCGGTCGAAAAAACCGGTGGGGATCAAACCGATGGGAACCTCAAACCGGGTGGGATTCAGGTTGTATTTTTGAAAATAAAACCAGTCATAATATCCGAAATCCCGCCCCACCACACACAGTTTTTGAACAGGAGGCTGAGCAGCCAGCCAATGGTAGAAGGCATCGTAGGGGGCATCATATTCCTGGGTGTTGACATGGTAGTTTCCCACCCCCGGGGTGCGGGTGGCAGTCCACATATCCATGGGGGTATGCCAGACGTTCCATAGGATCAACAGGGGGGCCGCACCCAGCACCAGCCCGTTGCGCCAGCGGGGCATGGCGTTCAACCCCAGCACCAGCCCGGCAATCATTCCGGGAAGCATATAATTGACCATGCGGGGCATGGCTCTCCAGGCATCCATCAAAAAGAAAAGATAACAACCTATAACCATGGCAAACACCAACAAACCCTCGCCCCATTGTTTTTTCCAAAACAATATACCCAACCCCAAGAAGCTCAATACAGGAAGAATCCCTATAAAGTCCCAAACACTCCGCAACATGTCCCTATGGGCTTCCCACATCCAAAGCCATGAAATTTGAGGAGTATACCCCCGTGCATGCCAGTCTCTCAGCCACACAAACATCACCAACAGCAACCCTATCACAACCACACTTCCCCCCCAGGGGACCAGCCAGTTTTTCCACCCTTTTTTCCTTCCGTATCCGTACCCACATACAAAGAACACGGATAAAAAAATGATCGCGTAAATGACGGAGGTTTCCTTGAATCCGACCCCGATCCCCAACACCACCACGGACCACCCCAGCCCGCCATTTTGTTGATTCAACCGGGACAATTGCTCCCGGAACCCAAAAATAACCGCCAGCATCAAAACGAACAAAGGGAAATCAATATAAGTCAGGGTGGCATGATACAGCACAAACGGGATGGAGAGCACCACAATCCCAAGGGCATATCGGGCTGGCCAGGATGCCTGGAATCGCAGGGCGGCCATGATCCCCATGGCCAAAAAGGACAAAAAGGATAAAATCCGGAAATTGGCTTCATCAAATGTCCAACCATAATGGACAGCGGACAAGGCTGGAATGGAAAAGGGAAGAGAGACAAAATAGCTTAGGCTGGGGTAGCGGAACAACGCATGGATATCCCCGCCGGAGACCTGCATGTGCGTCGCGGCGGCCAGTAAAAAGGCTATGGCTGCGGCCCACACATACCCCAAGCGCCCACGATAGGCAAAAGCCACAAGGAACGCCCCCCCAGCCCCCGCGAAACCCAATACCAGGGGAGGTTTCAGGTAGGCCCCATGCCATCCGGTATTGCTCATATGGGGAATACTATCCCCCAGGTAAGTGATGCTGTTATGAAACGGAAGGAACTGGATGGCGAGGAACAGGACATACAACGTCAAAGCCAGCCACCGGCTGCCTGGGTCCAGCTTTAACGTCAATGGCCCGGCAAACCGGTGTGAAACAGCCGCCAGGGCCATGTACCCCAACAGCAAAAGAACCAATGCCAAAGCAGGAAACCGGCTGCCCTCCCACATGGGGACCAACAGATAGTTGAGACCATAGGCTCCGGCCAAAATAGAGGTGACACCGTTCCGGGTCAGGCAGATTCCCTGTTCCAAAACCGTGAAAAGCCCCAGAACAAAAAATCCCAGGGCGATCATTCTCAGGTCAAACCAGGGCAACAGCAGGAACAGCATTCCTGGCCCCCACCATCCGATATTTCGGAGAATCCACTTCCTGGATTCTGCAATAGGAAAAAGGGTTTTCATGGTTACTTTTCAAATTCAGGGTTGGTTTTTAATGGAACAAAACCCGAGGCCTCTGCACAACTCGTTTTCTCCCATCCCCCTGCCCCCTTCCCAAAGGGAAGGGGGTTGAACTGATTGGGGGCCTGCGGCCCCCAAACCCCCGCTTTTTTATCAAAACGGGAGCTTTTGGCAGTTATGCAGAGGTCTCAACCCAATGGTTGAAGGGATTCACAACGCAGGGGGGGGCGCAACCACTCCATTTTATCAACACCCTTCTCTCAAGAATGAGGCCGGTGGAATGGGAAACAATCCATTGGGTTGAGATGTTTTTTGGCCGGGTTTTTTAAGTGATGTTATTTTTGAAGAACCGCTTCGCTAAAAAAGCCACCCCTCCCCCGGCAAACACACAAAGAAGAGGCATCATGGGGACCCGGAACCGGCTGTAAGCCGCCGGTCCGCCTGACATTATCCATAAGTATCCCAGCAATGCCAACAGAAAGAAAAACAGAAGAATCCGTTTATCGGGGTATTTGCAGGAAAGGGTTGTCAACACCAATATGGCCAGCAAAAAAGGGGCTGCAATCCCATCGGCAATCAACAAACCGGGGTGGTTCTTAAAAATTTCCCAAACCCCCTGGAAGACTCCCTTGTCCACCAGAATGTTTAACAGACCGCTGGATGGTGGAAAAAAACCGAACATTTTCAGAATTTCGGTCCCTCCCGGCCCGAACAAGGTCAGAACCATCCCGTTCAGGTGGATGGGGGCATACAAAATGGGGTTCGCCAAAATCAAATGGGTCGCCTCCCGGCGGAAAAATTCCAACCGTGTGGGCAAGGGCATGGCTGCCGCTTCCGGATGCAGGGTGGAGGAGGCCCCGTTGTCGGCCATACCCAACAATTTTTGTTGTTCCGGGTAGCTGATGTGGTTTTTGGCGGCCAGCAAGGCGGCGCCGTTGTAAAAATACAAACTAAGGGCCTCTATGCCGGAAAACCCATGGTACTGGGCCACACGGATGTTGCGGGCCTGCCAGCCGCCGGTCAGGGTCAGGGGGATGGCCACAAACAGGGCCAGAGAAATCAACCTGTTTTTATTCAACCCGGCCCGGCGCCACAATACCAAGGTGATCAACACCGTCAGGGGGATGGGCAGGTACAGCCCGATGGGGCGCACAAAAATGGAAACGGTCAAGGTCAGGGCGGCCCCTATGGCGTCCCACCGCCGGAAGTCGGAAAGAAACCGGATCAACAAAAAAGCAAATGCGGTAAACGCGGCGGCAAACAGGGTTTCCGTCAGAATTTTGTTGGCGTAAAGGATGGACAAGGGGTCGGCCGCCATCCATCCGGCGCCCCACAAAGCCGCAGGTTTGCTTTGAAAAACCAACATCCCCAGGTGATACACCAGCCACACGGTCACTCCACCCAGCAAGGCCTGCAACAGCAAGGTGATCAACACCTCATGGCCCAGCCAGATGCCGGGCAACAACAACACGGGATACCCGGGGGTGCGTATATATTCCGGGTTGCCATTCACGGTAAAGGTGCCGTGGGCCGCCAGTTCCCTGGCGGGGGCCAGATAGGATTCGCTGTCCGGAGAAAAAAAAGGTTGGCCATCCCCGTTTACCAGCCAGACCAGAATCCCCAGGCTCAACCGAATCAAAACGGCAAAAAACAAAATCCGGGGCAGGGTGAATAATCGGTTCAGGGGCATGCGGATAAGCAGATAGAAAGAGGCCTGCAAAGGTTAAAAGGGGTTCTTCTTCTGAATCTTCCAGGATTGGAAGCCGGGTGTCAATGCGGCCGGGTAGGAAGGGTCGGAGCAACCCCCTTGTGGGGAACATTTCCCCGTGACACTCCCTAGTGTCAGGAACAAAAAAACAAGCCTGTGCCAAAATGGTTTTCCCCCCTTGCCTGTGGTAGCATGGCTTCAACCCATCCCAATGATTTCCACTCTTGTCTATTCACCTTTTTTTCTGATGTTATGAGCCGCCCTTTCGCCCACCTGCATTTGCACACCCAGTACTCCATCCTGGATGGGGCCATCCGCATTAAAAAGCTGCCGGGTGTGTTGAAAAACGCCGGGATTTCCGCCGCCGCCATCACGGACCACGGCAACCTGTTCGGGGCGGTGGAATTTTACCATGCCATGAAAAAAGGGGGGGTCAAACCCATTATCGGGATGGAAGCCTATGTGGCCGACGGGGACCGCCACCGGCGCAAATACGACCGGCCCGGACCCAATGCCAGCCATCTGGTGTTGCTGTGCCAAAACCGGGAGGGGTATAGGAATCTGATTCAATTGGCCAGTCTGGCCTACACCGAGGGAAAATATTACGTGCCCCGGGTGGACCGGGAACTGCTGGAACGCCACAACAGCGGTTTGATTGCCCTTTCGGCCTGCATGGGGGGGTTGGTGGCCAAGCCTCT
>JAOUFO010000178.1 GCA_029858165.1 Deltaproteobacteria bacterium
TTCGCTGGGCCGGGGGTTAGCTGTTGTGAGGGGGGGTGGCAGCCATGGCGGCCCTGGCCGGGACCCCGTTGCGGGAAAAATCGGTTCATCAGGATTTGCTCACCCCCCCGGTGGCTCTCCCCCCCCTTCAGCTGCTTTCGGTGTGCCCGGCGGAACTTTTTATTGACTGGCACCTGATGTCCTACCTGCAACGCCAGTACCGGGCCAGCCTGACCACCCAACCGGGAAGCCGTTATCTGTTGATTCAAACCGGCGCGGATTGTTCCCCCGGGCCAGGATGCGGGCAGATCAACCCCCCCCAATCCAAACAATACCGGCTGTACGATTGCGGGGATTAAAACCCGAACCCGATGCCGACATGCAGGGCGGTGGTTTTTGTTCTGGCGGGTGCGCCTTTGTAGCCCCAGTCATCCTGAAAGTGAACATAGGCCACCCGCAGCACCGAGAAAAGATTGATTTCCGCTCCATACACCGGAAGCCCCCGATTGTACCCCCCCCGCACACTGAAAATATGATTGCCGGTGGTGGTTTGAAACAGCCCCAATTCGGCCCCGTAATGGGTTCTTTGAGCCAGGGAGCGGTTAAACCCTTTTAGCAAAACCGGGTTCCACACCCGTCCGGCATCCAGAATATCCTCCACCTCTCCGGCCAGGATGAGTTCCAAAGGGCCGAATTTGGGGGCAAAAGACAATCCGGTGTTCACCATCAGAGGGGAGTTGAGGTTTCCCGTGGGAGAGGTGAGGGTGGCCCCTCCCAGGTTCAGGGCGGTCAGGCTCCACATCCCTCTTAAGGAGGAGAATGCCTCCATCCGGTACAGCATCCCAAGGTCTCTGGGTTTGGTTTGGTAGGTGGTCCCCACGGCGGTGGTGGATAGACTGCCGGAGGCCAACAGGGAGGCATAGGTAACGGCGGTGGGCTTTTCCTCATAACTGATCTGTTTCTGGGTGGCTCCCATCAACAGTTTTCCATCCCACAAGGCCAATGCCCCCCCCACGAACTGGGCACTCAGGTAAGTCTCATTCCAGATAAGGGTGTCTCCCGGATCCACCGTGCCGTTGGCCACCGTATCCTGGAATTGAAGAGAATACCGTTTGTTGGTCATGGTGGCATAGCCGAACCCGCTGTAGAACTTGGCCAGATTGATCACAATGGAATGAAAGGTCTGATAGCGGAAATCCTGGATGGTGCCGTGGTATTTGGTTAAATACTTCACCATGGTGGGGGATGAAACCCCCGGCCCGCCGAACAGGGCGAAGGTATCCTGCAAAAAGGGGATTGAACCGGATTCCGCCGCCAAGCTGGCCTCCAGTTTCACATCCGCATCAAACTGGGCCAATCCCGCCGGATTGTACAGCAGGGCACCCTCGCCCCTGGCCACCGGGCCGTAAGCGTTGCCCATGGCCATGGCCCGAATATCGGTCTGGTACAACTGGGTCAAAGGCACCTGATGGGTCTGCCCCAGGGAAACCGCAGGCAACCCCAACCCCCATATCACCCCCCCAATCAAAACGGCGGCGGTGAATCTTCCGCCATTGAACAAGCGGACCATTGTCTGGATAGCAGGGATCATGACTTCTTTCATGGCTTTTTTCTGAATGAACCGGCCCCGTGGGCCTGGGGTGCAAGGTTTGAAACTGTGCAATGTTTGCAAAGGATATGCTCTGAGACCTCTGCATAACCGCCAAAAGCTCCCGTTTTGAAAAAAAGCGGGGGTTTGGGGTTCCCGTCCAGCAGTCAGCACCGCCCTCCGCTTGCGGCGGGCTGACTGCCTTTCTTTTGGGGCCGCAGGCCTTTAATCAGCCCAACCCCCTTCCTTTTGGGAAGGGGGCAGGGAGATGGAAAAAAAAGAGTTGTGCAGAGACCTCGCTCTGATTGACCGTTTTTCCCATCCCATCCCATCCTGAATCCCCCAAAGGGGGAAGCAGTCACCCTTTGGGGTGAAACACCATTTTATCCTCTGCCGGGGCGGATGACCACCTTTCAGGGTATCCTGCATATTCCAGGCCCAGGGGTTCGGCGGGTTTTATTTTTGTAACCAATTGAAATTGTTTAATTGGTTCGCCAAAGATACCAAGGGGCGCCTCAGAAAGGTGTGGCCGTTTTGCAACAATGGGTGGATTTGGAAACAGAAGGCCGTATTTCCAGCCGAAAAGACACCCCCCGGTCCCGCTGAACATCCCGCCCTTTGGCAGACCCGAATGTTGATACCCCGGCCCCATTCGCTGTATATTCGGAGCCATGGCTTCTGGTAACAAAAGAGAATCTTCGGCCTTCCGCCGGAAAGGGATGTTTCCCCGAATAACACGGTTTACCCGGATGGGTTTTGGGATGTTGTGGATGGGACTTTTGTGGGGGGCAGGGGGGATTGGCACACCGATCCTGGCCCAGCAGACCGGCGGTTTTTACGGGGTGGATTTTAAAGATGGGTTGGATTTCAACCAGACCCTGACCCTGGCGGATGAGGAGGCCGCGGATAACGGACCCCGGCCCCCGGTGGAGGAAGCGGCTGGGAAAAAAGATTCAGGAGGAACGGGTTCCGGGGCGCTGGGTTCAGCCGCCAGGGATGTCTGGCTGATGCGGGGGGTTCCCGAAAACCTGCGCCAGGATTACCTGGAGGCTTTTTCTGAATTGGAAAAAAAGGAAAACAAGCGGGCTTTTTGGCGGTTTGACAAGCTGATTGACGTGGCCCCTGCCGTCGCGGTGTTTTACCATGGACGGGGGCTGGCCCACATGGCCCTGGGTCGGCGGGAATTCGCCCTGGATGATTACGGGCGGGCCATGCAATTGGACCCGCAAAACGCCGATTTCCACCATACCCTTGCCAGGGACAGCTTCCAACGGCAGGAATATGCCGCCGCGGCCCTAAGGTTAAGCCGGGTGGTGGCCCTGGACCCGGACCGGGCCGAAGCCTGGTTTACCCTGGGGCTGGCCCAGGCCCAAAACGCCGACTGGAAGGATGCTTACAACAGTTTTTCCCGGGTGGTGGGGTTGACCCCCCATGCGGCCCAACCCTGGTACAACCGGGGATTTATGGCGGCCCGGATGGGACTGTACGAGGAGGCCCTGGCCGATATCAACCGGGCGTTTTCGGTGGACCATGCTCCGGCCAACCCGGCCCGGTCCCATTACACCCGCGGCCTGGTGTATGCGGCCATCAACCGGATTCCCCAGGCACTGGCCGATTTCAACCAGGCGGAACGGCTGGGTTATCGGGCCGCTCCCCTGTATTACAACCGGGGCAACATCAATTATCTGGCGGGAAAATACAAAAACGCTTTGGATGATTACAACCGGGCCGTCAAACTCCATGCGGCCTATGGCGCCGCCCTCCACAACCGGGGTTATACCTGGCTTACGTTAAGACACTGGGGCCGGGCGGAATCCGATTTTTCTCAAACGGTGGCGGTGGACCCCGGTTTTGAAGAGGCGTGGTTCAACAGGGGATACGCCCGTCTGATGCAGCACAAGGATCAGGGGGCGCAGGACGATTTCCAGCGGGTGTTGCAAATCACCCCCCAACGGGGGGAGGGGTGGTTCAACCGGGGGGTTGCCGGGTTTTTTAAAAAAGAGATGGGGGAGGCCTGTCCTGATTTTGAGGCGGCCTGCACCTTAGGGTTTCAACCGGGCTGCGCCATGAATCAAAAGCATTGCGGCCCCAACCGGCTGGATCAAAGAGAGTTTCCCGATGAGCCGCCGTACCGGATGCTGCCCTGGGAGGAGGACCCATCCCTGATTCCACCCTATCCCCCCGGCGTGCCACCGGATCACCGGCCACCGGATCACCGGCCATCGGATCACCGGCCATCGGATCACCGGCCTTCAGATCAGCCCCCAATCAGCCCCGCTGATCCCGGCTCTCCGGCCGGTGAACAGAAAGGCCCGGAGCCGTCCACCCCAACCCATGCCAAACCGGGATCCCCTTCTGGGGCAAAAACGCCGTCCGGGACGGCCACCCCCGCCGGAAAACCTGAAAGATCCCCATGAAACCAAAAAGTGATTTGGAAGGGTTGTTTGCCCACGCGGGCCGGATCACCCTGGAGAAAAACGCCCCGTTGGCCGCCCGGATGCGCCCCCGCACCCTGGAAGAATACATCGGCCAAAGCCATATCCTGGGGCCGGGACGGTTGCTCCGCCGGGCCATCCAGGCCGATCAACTGACCAGCCTTATTTTTTACGGCCCTCCGGGGGTGGGCAAAACCACCCTGGCCCGCATCATCGCGGGGTCCACCGCCGCCCATTTTGCCGCCATCAACGCCGTGTTGGCCGGGGTGGCCGATATCCGCAAAGAGGTGGCCGAAGCCGCCGAGCGGTTGCGGATGTACGCCAAACGCACCATTTTGTTTGTGGATGAGGTGCACCGGTTCAACAAATCCCAGCAGGATGCCCTGCTGCCCCATGTGGAAAACGGCACGGTGGTGCTGGTGGGGGCCACCACCGAAAACCCCTATTTTGAGGTGAACAAAACCATCCTGTCCCGCTCCCGGGTGTTTGAATTAAAACCCCTGGACCCCGATGACCTGAAAGCGGTGGCGGCCCAGGCCCTGGGGGACCCGGCGCGGGGATACGGCAGCCGCAGGGTGGAGGTTG
>JAOUFO010000179.1 GCA_029858165.1 Deltaproteobacteria bacterium
CTGGTAAGGGGTATCCCCGGTCAGGGTCAGCAGAACCCGGGTTCTTTTTTTGGTGGCCAGAAACTGTATTTGACTGATTTGGGACAACTCCCCTTGAGGATGGGGCGCCCTGCCCGCTCCGGGGAGGGCCGGGGTCCGATTCAATCCGGTTTGGTCCGGACTTTGCGGGTGATAGCTCACCCGCATCACCCCGCCCACCCCCGATGAGCCGGGCTGCAACCCTGCCTGAGGCAGGCCGTTCAACGCGGGTTCATCCGCTCCGGTGAGTTTGCCTTGAACCGGGGCCTCCTCACGGGTGGAAGACCGGTCTTTTACCTGAGGGGCCAGTTCACTGACTTTTTTTCTGGCCAGGGGGGCCTGGTCCCCATCCGGGTAGGTGGAAACCACTTTTTGAAACTCCAGGTAGGCCACATGGGGGTCTTTGTATTCCTGGGCAAAGATGGTGCCTATCTGCACCAGGCTGTCATCGGCCAGGGCATGCCGGGGAAAATCCCGCGCAAACTGCTGAAACAACTCCACCGCCCGGTTGAGGTCCATCCATCCCCCGCCGTTGCCATGGGCCTGCCTGAAACACAAAGCCGCGCTGTAGAGCGAATCGGCCTCTCGGGATTTGCTTTCCGGCGCCCGGTATAAATCATAAAAATCTGCCCCCAGCCTGCGCCAGCCGGCCACGGACCCCCCGTTTTTCTGGGATTGAAATTCCATCACCAGGCTTTGGTAACGGGGTTCCACCTCTTGGGCCTGTCCGGCCCCGTAAACCATGGAAGCGAAAAGCATCACCCCGGCCAACAAACCTGAAAGCAACCCCGGAATTCCAGCCAAAACCGGGAACAAGGGAAATTCCTGAGGCCCGTGGGCAAAGGGCAAAAGGCGGTTGGCGGGCCGGGTGGGGGTCATCCTTTATCCAATCTTTTTTGAAGCCGGTGCAGGGTGTTCAGAGCATCCAGGGGGGTCATTTGTTCCAGGTTCAGCCCCTTCAACTCCTCTACGACCGGGTGGGTTTCATTCAGAAAGCTCAATTGGCTTTTCTGGGGGGCCGACCTGGGTTCAGGTTGCGGCGGTGATGTGTTTTGGTCCGGCTGGTTGGGTTGGGCCGGGATCATCCCATCCGCGGTGTTGGATGCCCCCCGGACCAGTTCTTCCATCACCTGGTCCGCCCTCCGGATGACCGCCTGGGGCAACCCGGCCAGTTTGGCCACATGGATGCCGTAGCTTTTGTCGGCCTCTCCCGGTCTCAATTTGCGGGTAAAGACCAGATGGTCGCCTTCTTCCCGGATGGCGATGTTGAAATTGCGCACCCTGGGGAGTTCCCGGGTCAATTGGGTCAGCTCGTGATAATGGGTGGCGAACAATGTGAGCGGCCCCAGTTGGTGCAAAGCCTCTGCCATAGCCCATGCAATGCTGATGCCGTCAAAGGTGCTGGTGCCCCGGCCTATTTCATCCAAAATGATCAGGCTGGCAGGGGTGGCGTTGTTTAAGATATTGGCCGCCTCGGTCATTTCCAGCATAAAGGTGGATTGGCCCCGGGCCAGATTGTCCGAAGCCCCCACCCGGGTAAAAATGCGGTCCGCCAAAGTGAGGCTGGCCGCCCTGGCCGGGACAAAGGACCCGGTCTGGGCCATCAGAACAATCAGGGCCACCTGGCGCATGGTGGTGGATTTTCCCGCCATGTTGGGGCCGGTCAGCAACAGAATCTGGTTGTCGTCCCCTGCCATATCCAGGTTGTTGGGCACAAAAGGCTCATCAAAATCAATCCGTTCCACCACCGGGTGGCGTCCGGCGGTGATGGACAGGGCGGGGGGGGTGGTCCGGGGCAGAATCTCCGGGCGGGCATAATTGTACTCCTGAGCCGCCTGGGCCAGGGCCGCCAGACAATCCAGGGTGGCGATCTGGCGGGCGGTCTCCTGCATCCGGCGGGCATATCCCCCCAGGATGGTCCGGATGGATTGGAACTCATCGTATTCCAGCTGGTTGATTTTTTCTTCCGCTTCCAGGATTTTTTCTTCCAGGGCCTGAAGCTCCAGGGTGGTGTACCGCTCGGCGTTGACCAGGGTCTGCTTGCGGATGTAATGGGCGGGGATTTTATCCTGATTGGTCCGGGAGGCTTCCAGGTAATAGCCAAACACCCGGTTGAACCGTATTTTCAAGGTGGAGATGCCGGTGGCGGCTTTTTCTCTGGCTTCCAGCTCAGAAAGCACCTCCCGGCTGTTGGCCGAAAGTGCCCGGAGCTGGTCCAGTTCCGGCAGAACCCCCTGGGCGATAAACCCCCCTTCAGTCACTTTGAGGGACGGCTCTTCCAAAAACCGTGATTCCAGAAAATGGTGGATGTCCTCCAAGGGGTCAAATTCCCGGGCCAGTTGGTCCAGCAGGGGGCAGGCAAACCAGCCCATATGACCAGGCAGCCGACCCACCCCCGAAAGGGCCTCCCGCATCTGGATCACATCCGCGATGGCGGCCACCGGCAGACTCACCCGCCCGATCAACCGCTCCAGGTCCCGGATGCGGGCCAGGTCCTCCCGCAGTTTCTCCAGCCCCATCAGGTTGGATTTCAATTCCTCCACCGCTGACTGCCGCTCCACAATGGACTGCCGGTCCACCAGGGGGGCCGAAAGCCAGCGCCGCAGGGTGCGGGCACCCATGGCGGTGCGGGTTTTGTTCAGCACGGTAAACAGGGTATGGCGTTTGCCTCCCGGCTGGGGATTGTCAAACACCTCCAGGTTGCGCAGGGTGGCCTCATCCAGCCACATCACGTTGTCCAGCCGCCGGGGACGCAATTGGCTCAAATGGTTCAGGTCGCACTTTTGGGTTTGTTCCAGGTAGGCCAGCAAGGCTCCGGCTGCCCGTTGGGCCGTCATCAAATGACCCACCCCGAATCCATCCAGCCCGGCCACCTGAAAATGGCGGGTCAGCCGGGTGTTGGCCGTGGAAGATTCCCACCAGGACCGGGGAAGAATTTCCAGGTGGGGGCCGGTGCCGGATTCTGTTTTCAGGGTGCCTGTCAACCGGGCGGCAAAAGCCTCCGCCTCTCCGGTGGCGGCCTCCAGGTCAGTCTGTTGGCGGGGTTCCGGCATTAAAAGCTCACGGGGGCGGACCCGTTGCAAAAAACCCTCCAGTCGGGCCAGGTCCTCTTTGGGGAATTCCAGCAGTTCAAATTCCCCTGTGGAAAGGTCCGCCAAAGCCAGCCCGAAAGGGCTGTTTTTCAGCCGGTGTTCCAAGGCCGCGATGTACAGATTGCTGTCGGATTGAAGCAACTGGCTGGCCACCGTGGTGCCGGGGGTCACCACCCGCACCACCTCCCGGCGGACCAACCCCTTGCCGGGGGTTGCCTCTTCCATTTGCTCGGCGATGGCCACCTTGATCCCGGCGGCAGTCAGCTTGTTCAGGTATTGCTCATAAGCATGGTGGGGCACCCCGCACATGGAAACGGCGTTTTCGGTGGTCTTGTTGCGGGTGGTCAGGGCAATTTCCAGAATTTCCGAAGCCACTTCGGCATCCTTGCCGAACATTTCATAAAAATCCCCGGAGCGGAAAAACAGCACACAATCGGGGTGTTCTTGTTTTAAGGCGTTGAACTGCACCATCATGGGGGTTTTGGAATCCACCAGACTCATGCAAGGACCTTCTGTCTAAGGCTGAAAGGGTGGGGTGTGCCACGTTGGAATATCCGACCAGGGTGACTCAATGATATACCAAAAAGGACCCCCAAAAAGAAAGGCCCCGCCCCCGCCTCAGACCATTTGGAGGCTGTGCCGACAAATGAGAGGCGGTGGAAGGGGCTGGACAGGACCTCCAAAAAGAAAGGCCCCGCCCCCGCCTCAGACCATTTGGAGGCTGTGCCGACAAATGAGAGGCGGTGGAAGGGGCTGGACAGGACCTCCAAAAAGAAAGGCCCCGCCCCCGCCTCAGACCATTTGGAGGCTGTGCCGACAAATGAGAGGCGTGGAAGGGGCTGGACAGGGCTTCCAAAAAGAAAGAGATTGTGGATTATACCCTGGAAGAACTGGTGACCCGGTTCAAACGGAAGAAAATTCTTGAACTTGAGGGGCAGGTGGAATGGACCGGCAACCTGGATGAAATGAGGAAAAACCGGTGATTCTGGTGGACACCAGTGTTTGGATAGATTTTTTAAACGGCGCGGAATCCAAAGAACGCCACACCCTCCATCGGCTCATTGAACAGGAAGAGGAAATTTCCATCACCGGAATCATCCTTACCAAAATTCTTCAGGGGATAAAGGAGGACAAGAACTTCCATCGGGTGAAGGGGGTTCTGATGGAGTTTTCCATCCTCCAGCCAAAGGGCGCCGAAACCTATCTGAAGGCGGCCGGAATTTTCCGGGATTGCATCATCGCCGCCATTTGTATTGAAAACAACCTGAGGCCTCTGCACGCCTCGTTTTTTCCCATCCCCCTGCCCCCTTCCCAAAGGGAAGGGGGTTGAACTGATTGGAGGCCTGCGGCCCCCAAACCCCCGCTTTTTTATCAAAACGGGAGCTTTTGGCAGTTATGCAGAGGTCT
>JAOUFO010000180.1 GCA_029858165.1 Deltaproteobacteria bacterium
ATAAAAAAGCGGGGGTTTGGGGGCCGCAGGCCTCCAATCATATCAACCCCCTTCCTTTTGGGAAGGGGGCAGGGGGATGGGAAAAAACCAGTTGTGCAGAGGTCTAACCCTGTATGGAACACCCGCTTTGGAGCAAAACCCCATGATCCCCACAACCCCCCCGGCAAAACCTTCCCGGACCCTTTTCTTTTTTACAAACCCTGCATCCGGTGTCGGGCCTTCCAATCGGCTTCCGTTTTTTGGCCGGGGATGGATGCTGCACCCGGTGTGGATGGTGGCCTTGGGGGTGGTTTTGACCGCCGGTGGCGGCGGCTGCTCCCGCAAACACCGCAGCCAAACCCAGGCCGCAGGCAGCCAGGAGACCTACCAATGGAAAATGGTCACCTCCTGGCCTCCCAACTCCCCCATCCTGGGGGAGGCGGCTGAGCGAATCGCCCGGAATGTGGAGAAAATGAGCAACGGGCGGATGACCATCCGGGTGTACGGCGGAGGAGAACTGGCCCCCCCCATGGGGGTGTTTGACGCGGTGCGCCAGGGAACCGTGGAAATGGGCCATTCCGCCGCCTATTACTGGGCCGGCACCAACACCGCCTTTCAGTTCTTTACCACCATCCCTTTTGGGATGACGGCCCAGCAGATGAACAGCTGGCTTTATTCGGGCGGGGGGTTGGAATTGTGGCGGGATTTGTACGCCAAATACAATCTGGTGCCTTTTCCCGGCGGCAACACCGGGGTGCAGATGGGCGGGTGGTTCCGCAAGGAAATCAACACGGTCCAGGATATCAAAGGCCTTAAAATGCGGATTCCCGGCCTGGGGGGCAGGGTGATAGACAAACTGGGGGGAACCGTGGTGTTGCAGGCGGGGGCTGAGGTGTTTCCCTCCCTGGAACGGGGGGTGATTGACGCTGCGGAATGGCTGGGCCCCTACCATGATGAACGGATGGGACTTTATCAGGCGGCCAAGTTCTATTACTACCCGGCCTGGCATGAGCCGGGAGCCAACCTGGAAATGATCGTCAACAAGCCCAAGTACGACAGCCTGCCGGAGGATATGAAAGCCATCCTCAACGCCGCATCCGCCGAGGCCAGCCTGTGGATGCTTTCTGAGCAGGAAGCCCGCAACAAGGATGCCCTGCTGAGGTTAAAAGCCAAAGGGGTCCAGATCAAACCGTTTCCCGCCCCCCTTATCCAGGCCATGAAAACCGCCACGGAAGAGATTCTGCGGGAAGAGGCCGCCAAAAACCCCGATTTCAAACAGGTGATGAACCATTATCAGACGTTTCAAACCTCCCAACTGGAATGGGGGCGGATATCAGAAAAAGCTTACCAGAACCTTCTGCCGTAATCACCGGGAGAAAAACCGGGTTCAGGCCGGGTAATGCTCCACCCCCCCGGGGGTGTGCAGAGAAACCCGGTTGCCCTGCCCCTGGATTCCATCTTGGCGGTCCTGGTTTTGAGCCGCCCGGCAAACCCCCACCTGCCGCACATCCACCCCGAACTGTTGGCCCAGTTCCTTCACCACCGGCAGCAAAGACGGCTCCCCGATGATTTCCATCCGGTGGCCCATGTTGAACACCTGATACATCTCCCGCCAGGGAGTGCCGGTCACCCGCTGAATGGCGGCAAACAGAGGGGGCGGTTCAAACAGGTTGTCTTTTATATAGTGGATGGCCTGCCCGGCCCGCAAGCATTTGGTCTGCCCTCCTCCGGTGCAATGGACCAAAGCGTTGATCTGATCCCGATATCCGGCCAGCAAAGGGATGATCAACGGGCCATAACTGCGGGTGGGAGACAGCAGGGCCTGCCCGATGGTGAGCGGGGTGGATTCCAGGGGATCCTGCAATCCGAAGGGTCCGCAATAGCTCAAATGGGGGGGCATGCCCGGCTCAAAGGTTTCCGGGTAGGTTTGCCCGTAACGGCTTACAAGCAAATCGTGGCGGGCGGAAGTCAGGCCGTTGGATCCTATCCCGCTGTTGTACACATCCTCGTAGGCGGCCTGACCAAAAGAGGCCAGCCCGATAATGACATCCCCCGGTTTTACCCGGTCATTGGCCACCACCCGGTTGCGGGGCAGCCGGGCCGTCAGAGTGGAATCCACCAAAAGAGTGCGCACCACATCCCCCACATCGGCGGTTTCACCCCCGGTGGCCACCACCTCCACCCCCCAGCCTTTAAACCGGTTTACCTGCTCCGCGTAACCGGTGATGATTTCCCGGATCACCTCTCCGGGAACCAAACGCTTGTTGCGGCCGATGGTGTTGGAAAGCAGAAACGGACCCGCAGCCCCCACGCAAAACAGATCATCGGTATTCATCACCAGGGAATCCTGGGCCAGCCCTTTAAACACCGACGTGTCGCCGGTTTCCCGGAAATACAGATAGGCCAGGGCACTTTTGGTCCCCGCCCCATCGGCATGGACCGCCAGACAATAATCCGGGTCCCCTGTCAGACTGTCGGCCACCAGCTTGGTAAATGCAAAAGGGTACAATCCGGGGTCTTCGGTGGAGATCGCGGCGTGGACCTCCTCCTTTTGGGCGGATACACCCCGGCCCGCATAGCGGTCCGGGGCCGGTTTGGAAGGGGAATCAAAAGGGGGGTGGCTCATTTTCTTTTCATTCTGGATGGTAAAAACAGACCGGGTCAACACTCAATCTCTTTTCTTCCCATCCCAATCGGGTTATCTTGGATTCATGCCGTCGGAAGGGAATGCCATTGCATCGTCAATGGCTTGTAAAATCTGGCATTTTGTCCCATTCCCCTATGTTGCAAAACCGGGGCGGGGGGCGTTAATTACACCAGAGGCAGGAAGGGGATACACCCCCCCCGGCCAAGCCTGATCCCGGCCCATCACCTTACCAAACCAGCCCGCCTTTGCCTAGCGGGACAACCCGCAAGGATTTATGATCATCATTCCCGCCATAGATTTAAAAGAGGGGAAATGTGTCCGCCTGACCCAGGGAAAAGCAGACGAAAAAACCATTTACAGTGAAAACCCGGTGGAAGTGGCTCAGGCCTTTTTTGCCGAAGGGGCCAGAATGCTCCATCTGGTGGACCTGGACGGTGCCTTCCATGGGAAACCCGCCAATCTGGAGGTCATCAAAGCCATCCGCAAAGGGTTCGGCGGGGTGATAGAACTGGGGGGGGGGATGCGCCGGATGGAAGACATTGAAGGGATGCTGGCCCTGGGGCTGGATATGGTGGTGGTGGGAACCGCGGCGGTGCGGGACCCCTTGATGGTGGAATCCGCCTTAAAACAATTTGGGGGGGAGCGGATCATTCTGGGGGTGGATACCAAGGATGGCAGGGTGGCGGTTTCCGGGTGGGTGGAGGAAACCCCCCTGGAAGCCATTGAATTTGCCCTTCAATGGAAAGCCAGGGGAGTCCAACGGGTGATTTACACGGATATTTCCCGGGATGGAATGCTGCAAGGTCCCAACTTTGCCGCCATAGAAACCTTTGGCCGGGCCACCGGGTTGAAAGTCACCGCCTCCGGGGGGATTTCCTCGGTAAAGGACCTGTCTATCCTGGGCAAAATGGCATCATCCGGGGTGGATATGGCCATTGTGGGAAAAGCCATTTACGAGGGCAACCTGCTGTTGGAGGAGTTGTTTTAGGATGCTGACCAAACGAATTATTCCCTGCCTGGATATCAAGGCGGGTCGGGTGGTAAAGGGAGTAAGCTTTGTGGGGCTGCGGGATGCGGGAGACCCGTTGGAACTGGCCCGGCGGTACAACGACCAGTCGGCGGATGAACTGGTGTTCCTGGATATCACCGCCAGCCACGAAAACCGGGGTCTGACCCTGGAGCTGGCCTCCCGGCTGGCCAAAGAATTGTTCATCCCTTTCACCATCGGGGGGGGGATATCCACCCTGGAGGACATCCGGGCCATTGTATCCGCCGGGGCCGATAAAGTGTCGGTCAATACCGCCGCCATCCACAATCCGGATCTGATTACCCAGGGGGCACTCCATTTCGGTTCCCAATGCATGGTGGTGGCCATGGATGTCAAACAAACCGGGCCGGACCGCTGGGAGGTGTACACTCACGGGGGCAGAAACCCCACCGGGCTGAACGCGGTGGACTGGGCCAGGGAATGCCAAAACCGGGGAGCAGGGGAAATTTTGCTGACCAGCATGGACCGGGACGGGCAGAAATCAGGGTTTGATCTGGAAATCACCGCCCAGATCAGCGGCAGCCTGAACATTCCGGTGATCGCCTCCGGGGGCGGGGGGACCATGGACCATTTTTACCAGGCCCTTACCATCGGAAAGGCCGATGCCGTGTTGGCCGCTTCGGTGTTCCATTACGGCACCTACACGGTAAATCAGGTGAAACAGGCCCTGGCCGGGCGGGGGGTGCCCATGCGGTTGACTGAGCAACCGGATGTTGAAGAAACCGGGGCAATAGAACCCGGCAATAAATCCTGAGATTTGACCGGCGGAAAGCAGAAATGTTGGGTCTGACCCGGACTGACTGCCGGGAAGGATGGATAACACCCGCGGACTGGG
>JAOUFO010000181.1 GCA_029858165.1 Deltaproteobacteria bacterium
ACGGGCCCACCTTACCCCCCCCCCCCGTTTTTCCATCATGGGGCAGGCATGCCGGGCCAGGGGCACCATGGAATAAGCGCTGACATCAAAGGCGGTCTCCCACCCTTTGCGGTTGGTTTGGGAAAACGGAATTTCCAGGTCGGAGCGGTCGGCAAAGGCCACCGAATGGACCAAAAAATCCATGCCGTCGGTCCAGGCCTTGTTCAAATCAGAAAACAGGGTTTCAATCTGTCCGTCATCCCGCACATCCAGTTGCAGAATCTGGCTGACGTTCATCCCCTGGGCCAGTTCTTCCACATTTTGTTTAAAACGCCCTTTGGTGTCCGGCCCGTAGGTAAAGGCCATTTCGGCCCCCAGGCTGTTGAGGGTCTGGGCCACGGCGTAGGCGATGCTTCTTTGATTGGCGATTCCCAACACCAATCCCTTTTTGCCTTTAAAGCTGATCATTCAATCTCCACGTTCTGATGATAAGGGTTCCTGGATGCACAAACCGGGCGGCTCGCCAGGGTTTGGCCGGTTTGACAGGCAGATGTGGATTATACCCATTTCGCTCCTTCAAAGGAAAGGCAAGAAGTGGCAGGCCCCCGCCGGGGTGTTGGAAAATCCTCAAACGACCGGTTGCAGGGGGCCGAAGACCGGGTGGGAAGACCCCAAAAGGGGGCGGCCCGGCTTAAAAAAACCGGCGCAAGGGGGCCGGATCGGGACTTCTAAAAACAGCACCGCTGGAAAATGACACCGGTCCGGGGAGAGAACCCCATCGGTGATAAAAAAAATCAGGGTGACAAATCCCCCCTGTTTGGTTATTCATCTAAGGGGGGGGGAAATAACGCAACCGACCAGGGGATTATGGCACCAGAAAGAAACCATGCACGGCTGATCCTCAAAGAGGAGGTTCAATTCCACCACCCCCACCATTTTGTGGGGAAAAGCCTGGATATCGGCGAAGGGGGGATGGGGGTTGAAGTGCCGGAGGAGTTGAAAGTGGGCCAATCGGTGGAAATAGAGGTTTTCCAGGGCAAAGTGACGGCTCTGGGCACCGTCCGGTGGGTGGTGCCCCATGAAAACGTGTTCCGGGTCGGCATCCAATTCAAGGAGGATGACTGGGCCGTGATGCAGTTGGTCCAACAATGGGTGGATGAAAAACCCATCTGATTGTGTTTTCGGTTCTGTATGTTCAGTTCTGTGTTTTCGCCACCGCCTCACCGGCTCTGTGTTTTCGCCACCGCCTCACCGGCTCTGTGTTTTCGCCACCGCCTCACCGGCTCTGTGTTTTCGCCACCATCCCGCCGGTTCCGGCCCGGGGTTATTCCGCTTCTTTATCCCGCTGACTGTTGAAATCCACCCAATCGTCCTTTAAGTCCTCCTGGGTCATGGGGACCACCTTGGGGGTTTCTCCGGGGCGGATGATCACTTTTTGCATGGCCCCCACCAGCACCTTCCATTCCTGGCGGGATATTTCCTGGGGTCCGCTGATTTCCTGGGGGCCGCCCACCTCCTGTCTCACGGATTCCTCCGATACCGCCTCTACCACCCCGTGCAGCACCGATACCCCCATGGAGGAGGAGCCTCGGTCAAAATCCACCCCGAAGCTGGTGCCTTTGATTCCCAGGGTGCCGGTGGGGGTTTTGACGATGAACTTTTCCCCCTCTTTGGTTTTAAGGGGGCGCAGAATGCCGGTCCACATTTTGCCGAATTTCACCCGCAGGGTGGTGTTTTTGGCCCGTTTGCCGGTGGACAGGGTGTCCAATTCCATTTCGGAGCCTTCTCCCAGCCGAAACACCCGTTTGGGGGCGATGGTCACCTCTATGCGGGCCCCCATGCCGGTGCGCAGGCGGTCCCCCTGGTCCACGGTGTCCCCCAGGTTCAGGGGCCGCCAGTTTTTGGCCCCCCTGGCCAACACCTCGGCGGGCTTGACCAGATAGGTGACTTTTGCCGCCAGGGCCGAACCCGGCACCCAGACGGAAGCCAACAACGCCAGGGCCAGGGCAAACATCAGGGTGGCCGCAGGCCGAAATCTGATTCCGGCGGCGTGGGGGAGGGGCAGGGAAAAAATGGCCATGGGGAGGCTCCTTGAAGGGGGGTACCGGGGATGTTGAATAAACCCACCCTACCCTGCCGGAGGGGGAAAAATCAACGGCCCGCTTGGGGCCGTCAACAACCCGGCCCGCTTGGGGCCGTCAACAATCCGGTCCGGTGGGGCCGGAAACAGAACGGCCTAACGGCAGGCAACCACACAGCCCGAATAAGGGGAATCAACCCCCCATCCGCAAGGACTCCGCCACCCAGGGGTTTCATGCCAATGGAAGCAGGGGATCTGCCAGGTCCGCCGAAGAAGGAGGCTGGGCGAGAAGCTCAAGGATTTTGTCCCTCAAATCATTCAGATTGTAGGGTTTGGGCAACAGTTCAAAGGGAAAATCCTGATCATTGGAATGCCGGGGGGAATATCCGCTGGTCAGCAACACCTTTAGCCGGGGGCGCAATAAAAGGGCCTGGGTGGCCAGGGCCACCCCATCCATCCCTTCCGGCATCACCACATCGGAAAACAGCAGGTCAATTTCAGGATGGGATTCCAACAGGGCCAACCCTTCGGGGCCATCCGCGGCCGCCAGCACCCGGCAACCCATCTTGTCCATCAGCTTTTCCAGCATGTGCCGCAGGGCGGTATCATCCTCCACCACCAGGATCACCCTGCCGTCCAAAGGGCGGTCACCGTTCTTTGCTTCCATCTTTTCCCTCTTCAAATCTTCTTGTGGAACAGCAGGGACGGATTGGTTTTCCAGGGCCGGAAAATACAGGCTTGCCCGGGTCCCTTTTCCCACCTGGCTGTCCAGATGGACCACCCCCCCGGATTGGGTGACAAACCCATGCACCATGCTCAATCCCAGCCCGCTGCCCCGGCCCACCCCCTTGGTGGTGAAAAACGGATCATAGGCCCGGGCCAACACCTCACGGGTCATTCCCTGGCCGGTATCGCGGACCTTCAACACCACATAGGGGCCTGGGTCCGCCCCCAGGTCTTGCGCCTGTTCCGGGGTCAAATGGGTGTTTTCCATTTCTATTTCCAGGTTTCCCCCTTCCTCCATGGCATCTCTGCTGTTGACCGCCAGATTGATCAGGGCGTTGCCCAATTGGGTTTTATCCAACACAACCGGCCACAGGTTTTCCGGGGGGCGGATTTCCAGGCGGATGGTTTCGCCCAACGAGCGCTCCAACAGGCCGGTCATCCCCTCCACCAGGGTTGCCAGGTCCATCAGTTCCTTCTTTTGAGGGTGTTTGTGGGCAAATGCCAACAATTGGCGGGTGAGGTTCGCCCCCCGTAAGGCGGCATCGGCGGCATCCTCCACCAGGGCATAGGCCAGAGTTTGGGGGTCCACCCGGCTTTTCAACAGCCCCAGGTTGCCGATAATCACCGTCAGCAGGTTGTTGAAATCATGGGCCACCCCGCCGGTCAATTGGCCGATGGCCTCCATCTTCAGGGAATGGCGCAGTTGATCTTCGGTTAGCCGCGCCTGGGTGATATTGATGGAAACCCCCACCAGGGTTTTTCGGCCCCGGATGGCGGGCACCACATGGATCACATCCCGCAGCCACACCACCTGACCGTCCCGGCGGATCATGCGGTATTCCAGTTCAAAGTTACCTCCCCTGGCGGCCCCCCGGTGGATTTTGTCAGACACCCAAGGCAGATCCTCCGGGTGAATATGGTTTTGCCGAAAATTTTGTTTCAGCCATTCCCGGCGGGGAAACCCCAGAAGCTCCTCTGCCTGCGGACCCACATACCCAAACCGCAGGGTGGCCCCATCCATCTGCCAGGGCAGGCCGTGAATTTTTTCCAACAGCAGCCGCATTTGGGCTTCGGACCGGTTGAGTTCCTCCACCGCCTGTACCTGCCGGGTAATATCCATCAGGGTTGCCTGAAACGCCGACCGGTCATTCCAGGAGACCACCCGGGCCAGCACATCCATCACCATGTTGTACCCATCCCTCCGCTGGGCTCTTAGCCGGAACCGCCGGGGGACTTCCTCCCCTTCCATGGCATCCATGATGGCGATTTCCACAAAGTTACGGTAGGAAGGCAGCAAAAAGGTCTTCAACCGGGCAAGGGTGCGGATGGAGCGGAGAGAGGGGACATTTAACCCCATTAGGAAAGCCCGGTTGGCAAACACCACATCCTCCCCCTGGATGATGATGATCCCCTGCAATGAGCCTTCTATCAAATCCCGGTACCGCCGTTCACTGGCCATCAGGGCCTGCTCCCGGGTGGAGATTTCCTGAATCAACTGTTGAAACTGGCGGCCCAGTTCGCCGATTTCATCATGGGAATCCACCGGAATCACCGGGGGCGGGGCGTCGGGCCGGTAACCCCGGACGGCCGCGGCCATTTGCTCCAAAGGCCGCAACAGCCGGTGGACCAGCAGAAACATCACCACCCCGGCCATCCCCAGCAGGCACAAGGAGATCA
>JAOUFO010000006.1 GCA_029858165.1 Deltaproteobacteria bacterium
CCCATCCCCCTGCCCCCTTCCCATGGGGAAGGGGGTTGATTTGATTGGAGGCCCGCGGCCCCCAAACCCCCGCTTTTTTATCAAAACGGGAGCTTTTGGCAGTTATGCAGAGGTCTCGGTTTACAGGGCAGAAGGGATTCTCCCCCCTTGATGGATTTTCAGTCGGATTAGAGGTTAAAGTCAAGTTGGAACCCCATCCAATTGTTTTCCGGAAGACAAAAAGGAAGGCCGGTGAACCTCTCCGGCCTCCAGTGAATAGGGCCGGATGAACCGGAAATTTTATGCAAAAAAGGGGATTACCTGCCATGATGGCGGATAGAAGATTTTTTTTCGATTTTTCCAACGGACTTTCTACCCGTTTCTTTTCTATCTTGAATTCCCTATGACGGCTTTGAAAACAGAAAAGAAAAAATTGTGCCCCCAATGTGGAGGGCTTGGAGTGGTGGTCAACCCTGCCGGGTCGTTTACCCAGGCCGAGGTGTGCCCCTGCTCCAGCCATTGTCCGGTCTGCAACGATTCCCGTTATGTGTTTCAGCGGGATGGCTCCGGCCGGGAAATCGCGGCCATGTGTGGCTGTGAAGTGCGCCGCAACCGCATCCGCATCTACAACCACTCCAGGGTCCCCGCAAAATTCTATGGCGCCCGCCTGGTGGAATCCCAGCGGGATACCCACAATGATCATATTTTCAATACCTTTAACCTGGTTGCCAGGGATTACACCAAAAATCACAAGGGGATTTTGGTGATGGGGCCGGCGGGCGTGGGAAAAACCCATCTGGTGGCCGGATTTGTGTTTGAATTGATTTTCCGTCACGGGATTCCCACTCTGTTTCAGGATTTTGCCGATCTGCTCAAGCAGTTGCGCTCCGCTTATTCCAAAGGGGACCCGGAAGAAGGTTTGATAGACCCGTTGTCCTCCATTGAGGTTCTGGTGATTGACGAGTTGGGAAAAGGGCGGAATTCCGCCTGGGAGCAAAACATTCTGGATATTATTATTTCCCAGCGCTACAACAACCGCAAAACCACCATTTTCACCTCAAATTATACTGAATCCAGGGCCACCACCCTGGTGGAACGGGTCCGCACCCGGGACCGGGTGGATGAGGACCGCGAAGTCCGGGACACATTGAAGGACCGGGTGGGGCCCAGAATTTATTCCCGGCTGAAGGAAATGTGCGATTTCATCCAAATGGACGGTCCTGACCGGCGGGAATCCGATTTGGAGGCTGACCATGGATAAACCCGGTTTCTTGCGATGATGACCCTCCCCCGCACCATTTTTATCACCGGGGCATCCTCCGGGCTGGGGGAGGCATTGGCCAGACGGTATGCCGCGGACGGGGTGTTGCTGGGGCTGGCCGCCCGGCGGATGGACCGGCTTTTGAATCTGCGTCCCCAACTGGAAGCGCTGGGGGCAGGGGTTGAGTTGTATCCGGTGGATGTCTGCCGACGGGAGGAAATGGCTCTGGCAGCCGCTGATTTTATTCAGGCGGCGGGTCGTTTTCGGCCCTCCGGGGGAGTGGACCTGGTGATCGCCAACGCCGGAATCAGCCGCTCGGACCTTTTGACCTCCGGGGATGCCCTGCGGTTGACCCAGGTGTTTGACACCAATGTCCAGGGGCTGATCCATACATTGGTCCCTTTTATCCCTGATATGGCCTCCCGGAAAACAGGCCAATTGGCGGCCATCGGCTCCATGGCGGGGTTTATCGGCATTCCGGGGCAGGGGGCGTATACCGGGTCCAAAGCGGCGGTGCGGATTTTAATGGACAGCTTTCGGCGGGAACTTCACCCTCACGGGATTGGGGTTTCCACCCTCCTGCCGGGGTGGATTCATACCGAGTTGACCCAAAAAAACCGGTATTCCATGCCTTTTGTGATTTCCGCTGAAAAGGCGGCCCGGATCATTCAAAAAGCACTGGCCTGCCGCAGAAAAACAACCATTTTCCCCTGGCAGATGCGGCTGATTGCCCCCTGGTTGTCCCTTATCCCGGATTGGATGATTCCCTCTCCCCCGCCCAAAAAAGAAGACTGAACGTTGGTTGAGGGCCGTTTGTCTGAACCCCCAACCGGTTGAAAAGGATTTTTCATTTGCGATTTCCTGCTGATTATTGAACCTATTGTTCAATCTGTTCATCCAACGGGGTGATGGCGGGGGTTTTCCACCGGGGTGTGTGTTTGTGACACCCCCCCAAAAGACTCCAGGCAGGGTTTAAGGCGCGGCTTTCTCACACCAAAAGAGATTCCGGTTTCCCCTCCGGTTCCCAATCATAAGGCTGCATGAATTTTCATCCCGCACAAAAAATCAACAAATGGTGGACCCGTCTGAAAAAGGTGGTCCGAATCCGCATTCCCCGGAGGGGTGGCACAAACCCAAACGCGGCCGCGGACAGCGGATCAGGGGGGAGCCGGGTTGGAGGTCTGCGGAGGAAAGCCGCGGGGATATGGGCCGGGGCGGTCAGGATGGTTGCCCCCTGGCCGCTTTGGCGCAAGGGAGCCGCGGCCGGGGGATTGATTCTGGGGGTGGGAATCCTGGTTTGGGCGGCGCTGCCCGATTCAGAAGAAAAAATTGAGCAGGCGGTGGTTTCCATCCTGGTGACCAGCCAGGGCGGTGATTGGTATTCTCCCTGGAAGCAGGGGGGAACCGTGCGGGCTTCCGGTTCGGGATTTGTAATATCCGGGGGGCTGGTGATGACCAACGCCCATGTGGTTAGCGATGCCAAACAGATCATCGTTCACCGAAACGGCAATTCCAATCCGTACTTTGCCAAAGTGGCTTTTATCGGTCATGACACCGACCTGGCGATTTTGAAGGTGGAGGATGAATCCTTCGCCCGGGAAATCACCCCCCTGGATATCGGCGGTTTGCCCACTCTGCTCACCCGGGTGCGAACCTACGGCTATCCGGCGGGGGGGGAGAAAATATCCCGCACCGAAGGGGTGATCTCCCGCATTGAGTTCAATGCCTATGTCCATTCCGGTTCAGATGCCCATTTGAGCATTCAGACCGATTCGGCCATCAATCCCGGCAACAGCGGAGGGCCGGTGTTGCAGGGGACCAAAGTGGTGGGGGTGGCCTTTCAGGCCAATTCCCGGCTGAACGATGTGGGGTTTTTTATTCCCACCCCGGTGATCAAAAGGTTTTTAAAGGATATCCAGGATGGCCGTTATGACGGCTATGGGGAAATGGGAATTGTCACCAGCAGCAATATCAACCCGGCCTACCGGGAATTTCTGGGACTGCCCAAGGATGAAACCGGGGTGGTGGTAGACAGGGTGATGCCCGGAACCAGTGGTTATGGGGTGGTTCATCCCGATGATGTGATTCTGGCCATTGACGGGGTGAAAGTGGAAAACGACGGAACATTCAACTACCACGGCCATTCGGTGGGGTTTGAACAGGTGGCCGAGGAAAAACAGATCGGGGAGATGTTATCCCTGGCCGTATGGCGCAACAAAGCCATGCTGGATGTGCCGTTAAAGTTGGCCACATACCCCGACGGGGACCGGATGGCCAATCAGTTTGATGTGCTTCCCCGGTATTATATTTACGCAGGACTGGTTTTTATGGAGTTGGACAAGGAATTTTTAAAAAACTTTGGCAATTTTTGGGAAAATGCGGGCAAGAGTTTGTTGTACGATCATTTTTTTAAAAGAATGGAACACCCTGAAGACAAACAGCAAAAAACTGTATTGATCACCCGGGTGCTGCCCCATGAGGTGAACAGTCCCTATATGAACCGGGCCAATGCCATCGTGGATACCATCAACGGAAAGACCATTGAACAATTGGAGGATGTTCCCGAAGCCCTGAAACTCAATAAAAAGGAATTTCATGTTCTAAAGTTGGGGGCCAACGGAGACATGCTGGTGCTGGCCCGGACCGTGGCTGATAAAGCCAACGGGGCCATATTGGAATCCTATGGCATCCGTTCTGACCGGAGGTTTTAAATGAAGGTTCACCTCAGAAAATGGATGGGGAAAACAGGTTTGCTCCTGGTGTTGGCGGTGTTCGCCGCCGGGTCGGCCGCCTGGGGAGAGGAGTTCAGGGGGATGGTGAGCCTCAAAACCACTTACCGTCAGGTGGACACCCAGAACCCGTGGAACAAGCGAAACGAAGACACCATATTGGGAAATGCGGTGGTGGCGGGAAAAGGAATACTGTTGACCACATCCGATATGGTGAAAAATGCAGCCTTGATCCAGGTGCGGAAGTTTGGCCGATACCCGGATTATAAGGCCCGGCTGCTGAAGGTGGATTACGAACTGGATATGGCTTTGCTGGCGGTGGATTCTCCCGAATTTTGGAAGGACCTTCAACCGTTGCCCCTGGCGGCCAAACCGATTACCGCCGGACGGTTTGTGATCAACCGGTGGCGGTCCAATGGGCGGTTTGAACAGGGCACCGGAGAGGTTGTGGATGTGCGCATTTCCAGCTCCCGTTACGGGTCCATGGAAATCCCCGCATTGCGGGCATCCACCAACATGACCGGCCTTGGCTGGGCCGAGGTGTTGACAGTCAATGGCGAGGTGGTGGGGATGGTGTCCAGCCACAACCGGCAGGAGATTCAGGGGAACCTTTCCCCCCTGATGAGGCTGTTTGTTGAGGGAGCCACATCCGGGAAAAAAACGGCCGGGTTTGCCCACCGGGGATTTGCCTGGCAACAAACAAACCATCCCGCCATCACAAGCTACCTGGGGCTTAAACCGGGGTCTCCGGGGGTGTTGGTGCGCAAGGTGTACCCCAATGGCACCGGTGCTGGAGAGCTGAAGGTGGGTGACATTCTGGTGGTTCTGGGGCGGTATTACATCAACCCGGAGGGACAGATTTCCCACCCGGATTATGGTCTGGTCCAATTTACCCTGGCCATCAATGAATCCCTGGATAAAACCATTCCGGCGGTGGTGGTGCGGGATGGCCAGATCAAAAAGCTGGAACTGACCCGCAAAAGATTTAAAGAGGATGATTACCGGATAAATCCCTATCAATTTGATTCTGATTTGGATTATGAGGTTTTCGGCGGGCTGGTGTTGCAGGAACTCAATCTGGAATATCTGCGGTCTTTTGGGGATAACTGGCAAACCCAAGCCCCCCCCAGGCTGGTGATGGAGTTCGGCCTGAACAGCCTGCGGGAAACACCGGCGGTTGAAAAGGTGTTGATTGTCAGCAAGGTGTTACCCGATGAATCCATTCTGGGGTATGAAAATTCAGAAAATGCCATGGTTACCAAAATGAATGGGATTCCGGTTCATTCTCTACAGGGGTTCAGGGAGGCCATCAAAACCCCGGTGGACGGGTATCAGATTCTGGAAACCATGCCGGGGCAGGGGCGGGCCAAGCTGGTGTTTAAGGCCGATCAAATGGAAGCCTCCAACCGGCGGGTGGGAGAATTGTACGATGTCCCGTTTTCAGGAAACCAGAAAATGGAAAACACCCCCCAGGAAACCAAGTGATGACCCACAAGACCCTGGCTTTTTTACCGGAAAATCCTGTTTTGGATCCCAGGGGATATTGCGCCGTCAGTCGGCTCCAAACGTCGGTGGTCGGCTGGTTGCCTTTCTTTATTAGAAAAACTTGGCTTTTGGCTTGCGGATGGTTTGGATAAGGTGGCTGCCTGCCGCCACGGCGCCCAAAAGGTAGCCGGTGTAAAACAATCCCCATGAGAATCGGCGGGGTTGGCCGCCATTCAAATAATAGTCCCCATCCAAAGTGAAGGAAATAAACACCAACACCCCTCCCATGGCCAGAAGACCCCATTGCCAGGGCAAAAAAGGGCGGGGAATCCGTTTGATGGTGATCCACAGGTAGGCGGCGGGGAACATCACAAACGACAGGGAAATCAGGATAGGGCAAAACACCGGAGCAACCCAGATGTTGGGAATCAAAAACAAAACGTCCAGGGTGTCCAGGGTTTGAGGCCAGCCCAGCAATTGGTACAGAAAAAAATAATAGGCCAAATCCCAGACCCCGAAGATGGATATGAAGGCCAAAAACCGGTCAAACAGGCGGGTGGAAACAAAATAAGCGGGGATGAGGAGGATCACCAAGGAGGCCAGTTCTCTGGCGGATTCCACTTCCAACATGGCAGAAACGGGGCCGCTTGGCAGGGCACCCAAAGGGAACATCGGTTGGGATTCCGCCCCATGGATTTGACGAAGATACACCACCACGGCGGCTTCAACAAAACCGAAGGCGATTCCAAACACCCATAAAACGGACAGATTTTTAAAAGTGATTTTGGCGTTCATCCTTCGCCATTTAACCCACTTGGCCAAAAGAAGCAAGAAAAACTCTTTGCCAGTCAGAGGGATAGCACAGGAAAAACATCCTCTTCATGAGGCTTTACCGGGTGTTTTCCCCTGGATGTCTTTCAAAGAACAGTCCCGCCCTGAAAAGTTCCGGCCCGGGCCTGAAGGCAAAGCAAAATCACAACCCCCATGAGCAACTTCAACCGGCCCATGAGCAAAAACAACCCGGATCAGATACAGGATTGGTTTGCCCTGGATGATCATATCCTGATCAATGCCCACCTGAAGGGAGAGGCCAAGGCTTATGAAGTGCTCTATAAAAAGCACAGCCCGGATATTTCCCGGTTGGTTTATTCCATCGTGAAGAACAACACTCTGGTGGAGGATATTGTTCAGGAGGTTTTTTTGCTGGTCTACCGCTATCTTCCACGGTTCAGGGGGCAATCATCGTTTAAAACATGGGTTTACCGGATTGCAGTAAACGAGGCGTTGCGGCAGATGAAGCGCTCCCGCCGATGGGTCACCCTGCCCCAGGAGGAGATGGAGGCCTTGCCCCTGCCCCCCACTCTGGTGGGGGTGAAGGATGGCCCCACACCTGAAAGGATGGTGATTGAGGGGGAACAAAAAAAAATGGTTCGGGAATGCATGGATCAGCTTCCCTCTGCTCACCGGGTCATCCTGACCCTCTATTATCTGGAAGAATTGCCGGTCCATGAAATAGCGGAAATCCTGGATATTCCCCCCGGAAGTGTGAAATCCAGGCTGTTTTACGCCAGAAAAGGGTTGAAGGATACCCTGACCCCTTATCTGGAAACCAGAAAACCTCAAGGAAGTGCAAACCATGGAATGTGAAAAACTAAAAACCTTGGAAAGGCTTGCGGTAACCCGGCCGGAGAGTCTGCGTCAGTCTCCCTGGCAGGAACATATTCAGGTTTGCGGCCAATGCCGAGAGGCTTGGCTGGGGCTGGAACGTTCGCTGGCGGTGTATTGCCAATTGGAGGCGGAATCCAGGGGGGGCGCTCCCCTGCCCCCTGATTGGAGCCGTCTGTTTCAGGTGATTGATGGAGAACAACGGAGAAACCGTCTGGCCAGTCTGGCCCGGATGCCGGTGGCGGCGGCGGTGGTGACACTGTTCATGGTCACCGGGCTGGCCATGTGGAGGTTTCAACCCGGAATGGAAACCATGCCCTCCCCGACCATTGCCAGCAACAATCCGGTAAAACGGCCGACCATCGGGTTGGTGGGGGTGGAAAAATTCAAGGCGGCCCCTCGCGGGGAAACCCCGTTTGAGTCTCCCCTATCCCACGAAATGCCGGACTTCGTGAATTTTGGAATAAAATCCCCCCCGGCGGGGGGCGGCGGGGTAAACGGCCAGCCTCGGCTGTATTGGGTGACCATTCCCCGGGAAGAATCTCCTGCGGGACCTCAGATGGACCACCCTGAAAAAGGCGGGGAGGGTGCGGTGATCGGAGAATAAAGGGATTCAGGGGGTTTTCGGTCCTATTTGCTCTTTTCTTCGTTGTCCTTTAGAAAATAGGTCAACGCGGTGGCGGAGATGGCCAGGGAAAGCATTCCCATAAAAATATTGGGAACCGAGGCGATGATGGTCATCCACATGTAGGCGAAACCCAGAAAAATCACTTCAAAAAAAGTTTCCATTGGAGGTGTTCCTTAAGGTAGGTTTACTTTTTATCCATTTGTTTCAAAGTGATCAAGAGTGACGCGGCCATCGTTCCCAACATGAAAACAATGCCAAAGAAAATTAAAAACCAACTCATGGATTTCTCCCGGAATGTGGAGTTCATTTAAAAATCGGGCAATACCTGAATGGAGATTGCCGAGTGTGATTTATGAAACAATCCACCTAAAATGGGCCTGGATGTCAACCATTAAATTGAACACGGAAAACCCCAGGATGTGGTTTTTCCTTAGGGTAACACGGATGGATTCAAAGAAAATAAAGACATGCGAGTGATTCCCATCCCCTGTTTAAAGGATAATTACGCCTATCTGGTGGTGTGCGATGACACCCAGATGGCAGGGGTGGTGGACCCGGCTGAGGCGGGAGTGGTGTTGAGGGCGGTGGATATTGAAGGGGTGACCCTGCGGGCGGTGTTCAACACCCATCATCATCCCGACCATGTGGGAGGGGTTCCTGAGTTGGTCAAGGCGATTCCAAACCTGGAGGTTTATGGCCATCGGGTGGATAAAAACCGGATTGACGGATTCACCAGGGGGGTGGAAATGGGGGATGTCCTTTCGCTGGGGAACCTGAAGATTGAGGTGATCCACAATCCCGGCCACACCACCGGAGGGGTGACTTATCTGGTGGAAGGGTGTGCGTTTACCGGCGATACTCTGTTTGGGGGGGGATGCGGCCGGTTGTTTGAGGGAACCCCGGAAACCCTGTTTCATTCTCTCACCAAGGTACTGGGTCGGCTTCCAGATACCACCCAAGTCTTTTTTGGTCATGAATATACCGAACAAAATCTTAAATTCGCGGCTCAACTGGAGCCGGACAATGAATGGATACACCAACGGTTGAAGCAGGTGGAGGATACCCGGAAAAGGGGGGGGATCACCACCCCATCCACGCTTGCCTTGGAATGGGCCACCAATCCGTTTATGCGGTGCGGCAACCTGGAATTTATCCACCGGGTGCAGGCCAGGGACCCTACCGTGGAAGGCAGGCCGGAAGAGGTGTTCACCGCGATCCGCAAATGGAAGGATCGTTTTTAATGGGGGGAAACCTTTCATAACCCCGGGAAAGGTCTTCCATGTTTGGGAAACCCGGATATTTGGGGTAGGTGTCCAGGTACACGAATTCCCCGGTATTCAATCGGGGGCAGGGGATGGGAAAAACGAGAGACACAAACCAGAAACACCAAAGAGAGACCCAGTGGTGCCGCCCATATCCCCAGCCAGAAAAATTGTGAATCCGACTTAGATGAAGTCTTCGTTTTAAAAGCCCTTTTCAACCCTCCAGAAAAAGTCAGCCTTTCCCATTTGGGGAGGATGGATTAGGATGCGTCCAGGGGGCCGCAACCCCGAGAAAAAATAGAAATCCGATACTGGAATAGAAAACACTGGTAAGACCGGAGGATATCCAACGTGGCAAAGATACAAGTGAAAAACCCGGTGGTGGAACTGGATGGGGATGAGATGACCCGGATCATCTGGAAGGAGATTAAAAACAAGCTGATTTTGCCTCATCTGGGTGTGGAACTGAAATATTTTGACCTGTCCATTCAAAATCGTGATGCCACGGATGACAAGGTGACTGTTGAAGCCGCCCAGGCCATTCGGACCCATCATGTGGGGGTGAAATGCGCCACCATCACCCCCGATGAGGACCGGGTGAAGGAATTTGGCCTGAAGAAAATGTGGAAAAGCCCCAACGGCACCATTCGGAATATTCTGGGGGGGACCATTTTCAGGGCACCCATTTTGTGTAAAAACGTGCCCAGGCTGGTGCCCCAGTGGACCAAGCCGATTGTGGTGGGAAGGCATGCCCACGGGGATCAATACAAAGCCACGGATGTGATCATCCCCGGCCCGGGAAAGCTGAAGATGGTGTTTGAACCGGAAAACGGCGGGCCCTCCGCTGAATGGGAGATCAACCGGTTTCAGGGGGCTGGAATCGGGATGGGGATGTTTAACACCGATGAATCCATCCGGGATTTTGCTCTGGCCAGCTTTAATTATGCCCTGGACCGCAAATATCCCCTGTATCTCAGCACCAAGAACACCATTTTAAAAGTCTATGATGGCCGGTTCAGGGATATTTTTGCCCAGGTGTATGAACAGAATTTTAAGGACAAGTTCAAACAAGCCGGAATCACTTATGAACACCGGCTGATTGATGACATGGTGGCCCAGGTGTTAAAGTGGGAGGGTGGAATTGTGTGGGCCTGCAAGAATTACGATGGGGATGTGCAGTCGGATACCGTGGCCCAGGGGTTTGGTTCCCTGGGGTTGATGACATCGGTGCTGTTGTGCCCGGATGGGGTGACCATGGAGGCCGAAGCCGCCCATGGAACGGTTACCCGCCATTACCGTCAACACCAAAAGGGGCTACCCACCAGCACCAACCCGGTGGCCAGTATATTTGCATGGACCCGCGCCCTGGCCCATCGGGGCAAGCTGGACGATACCCCGGATGTGATCCGGTTTGCTGAAACCCTGGAAAATATCTGCGTGGAAACCATTGAGTCCGGCCATATGACCAAAGACCTGGCAGCCAGTATTCATAAAACGGCCAACCCTCCGGAAAATACCTATCTGACAACCCAGGCCTTTTTGGAGAAATTGGCAGCCCGGTTGGCCAAGACCCTGGCATAAACAAGTCCTTGGCATAAAAAGGCCGGTTCCGTTAAAACTTGGCTTTTGAAAAAAAACAGGTAGGCTTTTTATACACCAAACCCTTGCCCCTGCCGACAGGGCCGGTTGCGGGGGGTTCATCCACAGCACCTATACCTACGCAAGGAGAAACAGACAATGGCTTATGTGGTGACAGCTTTTTGTGACGGATGCAAATACACCGATTGTGTGGAAGTGTGTCCGGTGGAGGCTTTTCATGAAGGTCCCACCATGGTGTACATCAATCCTGAAACATGCATAGATTGCGACGTTTGCGTGGCCCAGTGCCCGGTGGAGGCCATTTACCCGGAAGATCAGGTACCTGAAAAGTGGAGCCGGTACATTCAAATCAACGCCGATGAATACGACAAGTACCCCACCCTGTCGGTCAAGAAGGACCCTCTTCCCACCGCGAAAACCCTGGATGAATTGAAGTCTTAGCTTATCCCCCAGGTGTTCAATTGGGGGGATATCCGGCCAGATATCCCTCCTCGGGTCTTCATCATACCACCATGGCCCTTGCGATGAACCAGCAATACATCAACACTGTGCGCGCCATCAAGCTGATCCTCCACAATCTGGACCACCTGGAGGAAGAAATCACCGATGGCCAACGGGCGGAATTGGAGCGGCTTGTGATAAAACTTACCCAACGGCTGGATGTTTTTTTGGAGGGGGATCAGGATGCCGGAGCCTGGATCGGAGAGGAATGAATCGGCCTGGCGGTGGGATGGAGACCGGCTGGTGCTGGCCCTCCACGCCCAGCCGGGGGCATCCCGCACCGGATGGGCCGGTTGGTACTCGTCCGGGTCCATCCGGGTCAGACTGGCCGCCAAGGCGGTGGATGGCAAGGCCAATCAGGCGTTGATCCGCTTCTTGGCGCAATCCCTGGGGGTGGGAAAGTCTCAAATCCGCCTGCTGGTAGGACACACTGCCCGCAGTAAAATTGTTGAAGCAACAGGGGTGAAAACTGTTATTTGGCAAAAAGTGTTGGCTGAACTGGGCACCTCCCTCTGACACTGCGTCCATCCTTCCAAAAAGACCGGAACCCACAAGGAATCCCCATGATTCAACTGCTTTACAACGGGCAATTTGCCCTCTTTTTTCTCATTATCATCGCGTTGGTGATTTCCTTGTCCTTTCACGAATACGGCCATGCCCTGGTGGCAAAACTGTTTGGGGATGATACGGCCCAGAGAATGGGCCGGTTGACTTTGAATCCCATGGCCCATATTGATGCCATGGGGTTGCTGATGGTGGTGCTGGTGGGGTTTGGGTTTGCGAAACCGGTGCCCACCAACCCCCGGAATTTCAATTCCAAATGGGCCGACCTGTTTGTATCATCGGCCGGACCGGCCATGAATTTTTTGCTGGCCCTTGTATCGGTGAATTTCTTTTTGTTCAGCCGTAAAATCGGAATTGAGTGGATGGATGGAGAGGGACAATCCACCTTTTTCATTTATCTGGCTCAGATCAACCTGATTTTGATGATTTTCAACCTGATTCCCATCGGCCCGTTGGACGGTCATTACATCATGCCTTATTTGTTGACCCCCAAAATGGGTGCCTACTATACCTATTATAATTTGCGCTACGGCAGCATGGCCCTGATGGGATTTGTGTTGCTTTCTATGGTGGGGGTGCCGGTTTTCAGCTTTGTTTGGCGGATAGGGGCAGGTCTGTTGCAGTTCATCATATTTGTGTAACCCTTTTTTCCCGTGTGGATTCCGCCCATGGAGCCTGTGGCCTGGTTTCAGGCAGTGGGTGCCCCCGCTGTGCAGAAGCCCGACTCAGCCATCCTTTGCTCATTTCGCTGGAAAAATTTATAGAAAACAACCATGAAAAAGACGTCCCTGGGGGTGGTTTTTTTAATAGTGATGATGGATTTGGTTGGGTTCGGGTTGATTCTCCCCCTAATCCCTTTGTATGCGGATCACCTGGGGGCATCGGTCACCTATATCGGTCTGCTGCTCAGCATTTATTCCATCATGCAGTTTGTGTTCAATCCCCTTTGGGGCAGCCTTTCGGACCGGTTGGGCCGCCGTCCGGTGATTTTAATCAGTCTGGCGGGCTCTTCGCTTTCTTATGTGTTGTATGGTTCGGCGGAGTTTGTTTCCAATGACCCGGACGTGGTGTTGGGGGTGTTGTTTTTTTCCAGGATGATGGCGGGGTTGATGGGCGCCAATATATCCACCGCCCAGGCTTATGTGGCGGATATCACCAAGCCGGAGGACAGAGCCCGGGGCATGGGTGTGGTGGGGGCCGCCATCGGTCTGGGGTTTGTTCTGGGGCCTGCCATGGGGGCAGTGTTTTCTCAGGATGCCATGCAGGATGCCTTTGGCATGTCGGCTCCCGGCTTTGTGGCGGCCTTTATCTGTTTGGTGAATCTGGGCTGGGCCATGATGCGGCTGGGGGAATCCCTGCCGGAGAAAAACCGAAGAACCGTTAAACCCATCCAAAACCGGTGGCGGATGGCCTTGGGCCAGCCGGTGTTGATGCTTACCCTGGGGGCCTTGTTTCTGTTGACGCTTACCTTTACCCAGATGGAAACGTCATTCGCTCTGTTGGGCAAGCGGCAGTTTCAGTTTTCCACGGCCGTCATCGGGATGGTTTTTGCCTATATCGGAATTGTGGTGGTGGTGATGCAGGGGGGGATGACCAAGCGGATCGTGCGAAAGATGGGTGAAGAAAAAACCCTTATCCTGGGGTCGTTGGTCATGGCCGGGGGAATGGGAATGGTTGCCGGACTCAATGATGCCGCCTGGGTGGTGGCCGGATTGGGGTTGGTGGGAGCCGGACTGGGGCTTTCCCAACCCTGCCTGCTTTCCTTGTTGTCCCTGAATGCGCCTGCCGATAAGCAGGGGCTTTTTTTGGGACTGGGGCAATCTCTGGGAAGCCTGGCCAGGATATTCGGCCCCAACCTGGGATTGAATCTGTTTGGAGTCATATCCATGCGGGCACCCTATTGGTTGGGTGGAGGATTGATGCTGGGGGTTGCGCTGGCGGGAATGATTTTGGCGGGAAAGAAAACCCGGAAAGAGTAAGGACTGCCCGCAAATGATGGGCCTTTGATGCATCATCCTTGGTGCCCATCCCCGGGGGGCTTCAATCCTCGACGATGGCCCCCATTCAACCGTTTGGACTGTTTTGAGTCAGGCAAAATCCATGAAAACCAAACAATGGGTCTTTACCTTAAAGCTGTCACTGGCCCTGATTATGGTTTCGGGGTTTTTGGGGGCTTTTTTCAAGCTGGGAAGTGTGCTTTCCCCCTTTATTCTCGCTCCCTTTTTGGCTTATCTGCTGAATCCGCTGGTGGAAAAACTGGTTGCAATCCGGGCGAAGGGCAAACACCTTTCCCGAGGCGGGGCCATTTTGGTGATTTATCTTGTTTTTTTCATGGTGATTGGATTCGGGGGCAGATATGTGATCCCCCGTCTGGTGTTGGAATCAAAAAACCTGGTGCGGGAAATACCTTCTATCTGGGTGAAGTTGCAGGACAACTGGATTCAGCCGGTGTCCCAAGGTTATGAGGAATGGGTGACTCAGTTTGATTCGGATGGAAACCCGGAGGAAAAGGGGCCTCAACCAGGGAAGCCGGTGGGAAAAGAAGGCAAACAACCGATCCAGTTTCCACCGGATAGTATTGGATATGTGGTGGAAAATTATACCTTTACGGTTCGCAGGCAGGAAAACAACCGGTTTGAGGTGATTCCCCGGAGGAAATTCACGGCCCAATTGAATCCCGGAGAGGACCGCCCTTTGGGGGGGGCCTTGTTTCAGGTGCGATCCACCATTGAGGACAATCTTCTGGATATTTTGTTGGTGGCTCAAAAACAGGCGGCGGTGGTGGTTCATTGGGTTTTCCAATTGTTTCTGGTGATGATGGTGGCGGCTTTTTTAATGTTAAACCCGGAAAGGATTCACCTGTTTTTAAAATCACTGCTGCCTGCCCCCTACCGCCCCCAATATCATAAGTGGGTGGAATTGTTGGACGGGGGGTTGAACGGGGTGGTCCGCGGCCAGATCACCATCGCCCTGATCAATGGAGGGCTGACCGGACTGGGCCTTTTTATATTGGATTTCCCCTACGTTCTGATATTAACCCTTACCGCCACCGTGTTTTCATTCATTCCCATTTTCGGGGTGTTGATTTCCTCGGTTCCCATTGTGTTGGTGGGGCTGACCATGTCTGTTTCAACCGCTTTGCTGGCGGTTGCCTGGATTGGCGTCATCCATTTTCTGGAAGGGAATTTTTTAAATCCCAAGATATTGGGTGAATCGGCCCGAATTCATCCGGCCCTGATTGTGTTTTCGCTGGTGGTGGGGCAGGCTGTTGCCGGGGTGATGGGGGCTTTGCTGGCGGTTCCCATATTCTCTTTGATACAAAGCAGTTTTATGTTCTTTCTTGGGATGGCGAACCGGGTGGAATCAGAATCGGCCATAAAAGAAAGTTAAAAGAAGATCCTAGACCTCTGCATAACTACCGATAATCTCCTGTTTTGGTAGAAAAGCGGGGGTTTGGGGGCAGAAGGCCTCCAATCATATCAACACCCTTCCTTTTGGGAGGAGGGCAGGGGGATGGGAAAAAACCAGTTGTGTAGAGGTCTCGATCCTTATAATGACAGAAATCAAAAAACAGATATGGGGCAGTCACTTAAGCCAGTCTCCTGACGAGGCCATGGTCCGCTTTTGCGCCGGGCGGGATGTATCCCCGTTGAAAATGGCAGACGAGGAGTTGCTGATTTTTGATTTATGGACCAATCGCGCCCATGTGATTATGTTGTTTGAACAGGGAATTATACAAAAAAAAGTTGCCTTGGATATTCTTGAGGGGTTGTTGGAACTGGAATCGGAATGGAAAAACGGCCGGTTTGAACTGGATCCCCAGAAGGAGGATGTTCATGTCAATGTGGAGCATTTTGTTTCCACCAGGAAGGGAGAAGAGACGGGGGGCAGGATTCACACTGCCCGTAGCCGGAATGACCAGGTCGCTACCGATATGCGCCTGTTTATGCGCCAGGCGGTTTTGAGTCTGTCCGGGGGGGTGGTCGGTTTGGCAGGAGAGGTGGCGCGCCTTGCCGAAGCCCATCTGCAAACCCTGATGCCTGGGTTTACCCACACACAACCGGCCATGATCACCACCTGGGGCCATTGGCTGGCTGGGTATGGTCAGGCCCTGTTGCGGGATTTAGAGCGGTTGAAAGCCCTTTATGCCCGGTTAAACCGCAGTCCGTTGGGGGCGGCCGCCTCTTTTGGAACATCCTGGCCCATCAACCGGGAGCGCACGGCTGATTTGCTGGCCTTTGACCGGGTGGATGAGAATACCCTGGATTGCGTTTCATCCCGGTGGGAAATGGAATTTGAATTGGCGGCGGCCATCGGGGTGTTGATGAACCATCTGGCGGTGATGGCCCAGGATTTGGTGTTGCTCAGCCACCCCTATTGGGGAATGATCCGGCTGGCGGACGGATATGTGACCGGTTCCTCCATCATGCCTCAGAAACGCAACCCGGATTTTGCCGAGGTCATCCGCGGGAAATCGGCCTGGGTGGGGGGGCAGGCTGCGGGTTTGCTGGCGGTGGCCAAAGGAGGAATGAGCGGGTATAACCGGGACACCCAGATTACCAAACCCATGGTGTTGGATCTGGTTCGCGAATGTGTGGATGCCCCCCTGGTGATGAAAGATGCATTGGCGACGGCCCGGGTCCATGGGGAAAAAATGGAAGAACGACTGAAGGAAGGGTTTCTTGCCGCGGCCGATTTTGCAGACAGCCTGGCGCGGGCGGGGGGGATTTCCTTCCGTCGGGCGTATCATCTGGCGGCGGTGGCGGTGCGCTATTCAGGTGATGCGGGGGTGATTACCTCTCAGGCTGCCCGGAGGGCCGTTGAAGAAGGGGGGATACCTGCCGACCAGGTGGAGCAGGTGTTGGCGGAACTGGATCATCCGGCCAAAGTGTTGGAATGGCGCCAGCATACCGGTTCCCCCGCGCCGCTTCAGGTAAAAAAACATTTGGCTGGGTTAACAAAGGAACTGGATGAACAAAACAAGTGGCTGCGGGAGCAGGAAGCCAACCTGGAACAAAAGTGGAACGCCTGCCGGGATTACACCCCATAGGGGGTGGAACCCCCTTTTGGGTCGGAATCTTCCGGCTGGTCTCCTTGATTTCCAAACCTGAAAAACAGCGGGGGTTCCTCAGGGTTAAAAAGGACGGTAAACCGCCAGATACACGATTCCTCCTGAAAGAAGAATGCCCAGCAGGCTGATACCAGTCAGCACCCCTTTGGATAGGGTGAGGTTTTTGAACTGTTTTCCCACCACTGCACCAATCCCGATTAACAGCACCAGCAGGCCGATTTTTAAATGAAGCCACCCGCCGGATTGGAAAGAATTGTTGGTGACTGCCAGGACTGCGCCGGTGAAAATTGCCGCCACCATGGCGGTGTGGTAACCCATCAGATGAATCCTGCGCCACCCGGTGGTATCCGGAATCACCCCCTGGGCTTTCTGGGAGGAAAACCGGACGGCAACCACCCCTTCGGCGATGATCAGCATCAACATTATGGAAATGGAAACCACATGAACGGGGGTAAGGATTTGGACCAAGGGGGAATCTCCGGAATTTGAAAGGAAGGAGGTCCGGGTTCAAAAGGAAACCGGGTTTAAACCAACTGTCTTTTCATATTACCTTCAAGGATACAAAAAGAAAAACCCCTCAGGGAAATTCGCGGAGGGGTTTTATTTTAGCAAATTGAAAAGGTTACTTTACCGATTTCAATTTTGCCTTGTTGGCCCGGGCTTCCTTCAGTCCTTCCTTCGCCTTGGTATGGTTTGGATCCAGCTTAATGGCCTCTTCCCATTCATTGATGGCGTTGTTCAGGTCCTGGTTCAAATAATGGTTTAACCCGGTTTTGTAATGCTCTTCCGCTGCCGCTTTGCTTTTGGATACTGTCGCGGCACTGGCTTTTTTGGGTTGTTTTTTGCCGCCCAAAGCAGCGCACCCTTCCAATCCTCCACCGACGGAACCCGCCAGCATCAGAATCATGACCCATTGGGCCACGGATGGAATTTTGGCTTTGAATAAATTCATGGTTCTCCCTCAAATTTTTAACACTTTGAAAACTTCAATGAGTTCGGTTTTCCCCTTTACTTTGGCGGGCGGCAGGGCCTCAACCTTCACCTTGCCCCCCAGCCGGTCCAGGGTATCCTTGCTGATCACCACTTCGCCGTTGCCGGCCAGACCGTTCAAACGGGAAGCGGTGTTCACCGTATCACCGATTACGGTGTACTCCATTTTTTTGGTGGAACCGATGTTGCCGGCCACCACGACACCGCTGTTAATGCCGATGCCGATTTTCGCCAAGAGTTCAATTCCTTTCTTCTTGGCGGCATCCATCAGCCGTTCCTGCATTTCAAAAGAGGCTTTTACCGCACGCATGGCGTGATCCTCCTGGCTGACGGGCACACCGAAAACGGCCAGAATGGCGTCTCCGATGAATTTATCAATGTATCCATTGTATTCCAGCACCACATCCGTGCCGATGGAGAAGTATTCATTCAGAGATTCCACCACCACTTCCGGTTCGGTCACTTCAGAAAATGCGGTGAACCCGCGTACATCGGTAAACACGACGGAGGCTTGATTCCGGGTGCCTTTCACCCACGGATTTTCAGGATTATCCAGAATCATTTCCAAAATTTCAGGGCTGACATAACTGCCGAATGATTTCTCCATCAGAGCCTTTTTGTGCAGATCACCGGCCATGATATTGAAAGCCTTGCCCAAATCCCCCAATTCATCATTTTGAGCGATATGAACCCGAAAATGGAGATTGCCCTCGGATATTTCATGGGTGGCGGTGACCAATTCGGATATCGGACGGGAAAAGCCGATCCCGAGGTACACCGCCACTCCGACCGCCAACAGGATAATCCCCAGGCTCATCATCAGAATGAACAATTTTTCCTTGGAAATCTGCTCTTCAATAAAATCCAGGGAAATTCCCACCTGAATATCCCCCAGGTATTTCTGATTGAAAGT